>DHVH01000227.1 GCA_002412555.1 Marinilabiliaceae bacterium UBA5213
AAATTTATCCTCAATAATAAAACCCAAATTCGGAATTTATTGGAACTGCTATTTCACCTCACTTTTCACTTTCCCATCTCTGAAAAGAGTTTCAATGACATCTCCCCGTTGCAAAAACCCAACATCCTTTATCACTTCTCCGTTTCGCAGGGTAAGCGTAAATCCCCTCTTTAACACCCCGGTGGGATCATTTAAGCGATTGTTCTTGTCGAGCATCTCCAGATGTGATTTGGAATGTTTCAGCAGAGAGGTGCTTTGTCCCTTTAACTGATCGGTATATCTGCCCATTTGTTGGCCTTCAACTGTCAGCACCCTTGAAGGAGTCTGCGCTAACTGCCGCTTAAATTGCTTAAGCACCTGCACATGCCGCTGAAGATAACCCATGGTAAAACCGGGAAGGCGGTTGCCCATGGTCACCAGGAGGTGCTTTTTTTCGGTCATCACCTGCTTTACCTTTGGAACCACTTGGTAGGTCTGCCGATCCAGTCGGGACTGATGTTGCAACAACTGCTGGCGCGTAATCTGTTTCAAATCCCGGCTATAAGCATTTACCTGCTCCAATACCCTTGAGGCGCCAGAAATAAGAAACTCAGCCACTGCCGTAGGTGTTTTGGCAGAAGTATGAGCCACCATATCGGCCACCGAAACATCCCTGTCGTGACCAATCCCCGCAATTACAGGAAGTGGAAACTGGGTGATGTGATAGGCCAGCCAATAATCATCAAAGCAAAGTAAGTCGAGCGAGGCCCCTCCTCCCCGAATTAAAACCACCAAATCAAAAAAATCGGCATAGGTATATACCCGCTCAAAAGCTTCGGCAATAGATTGCGGAGCTTTTTCACCCTGCATAACGGCAGGAAATAATTGATGATAGAAAACAATTCCATAAGCGTTTTGCTCCAATTGATGAACAAAATCACCATAGCCGGCAGCGCCGGCAGATGAAATAACGGCAATCCTTTGAGGAACCATAGGCAGGGTAAGGCCCTTATTCATCTCTAGAACCCCTTCGTCTTTCAGGCGCTTCAACACTTCCTGTCGGCGTTGCTCCAAGTCGCCCATGGTATAAACAGGGTCAATATCCTTTATAACAAAACTGAGTCCATACACCTCCTGAAACTCAACGGAGCCCTTCACCAAAACTTTGATGCCATTCGAAAGAGCCCGACCTGTAGAAGTTTCAAAATAGGGTTTGAGCATACGATAGGTATAACTCCAAATCATGGCCCGCATGCGGGCCACTACCTGATCAGAGCCTTCGTCCTTCTCTACCAGATCGAGATAACAATGGCCATTTCTGTTCTCACGTAACTCCGCAATTTCAGCCCTGACCCATAGTGCCGACGGGAAAGCGGATTGCACTGCGTCCTTTAACTGAAGGTTGAGTTCCAATAATGAAATGGCCTGGTTCGACATACGGTTAAAGTTGTTGTTTTAATTTTACTGACCCATCATATAACTATCCGGGTCATTTCTAAAATCTTCAGGATCTTTGATGTGTCCCCTGTTTCTCTCAAAATCACGAAAACGCGCTTCCTGCTGATTGTCGAGGAAATCCTTTTCTTCAACTACACCATTTTTATAATTCAGGCGGTAGTCCTCGTGCCCCAATGCATTAAAGAAAAACCAGGTGCCATCCATTCTGTCTTTATTGTACATGCCGTAAACTTCACGTCGGCCATTTTCGAAATAGACTGTATATGCACCATGCAACTGACCTTCCTTATAATTAGCAGTCAAGCGCTCTGCTCCTCCGGGATAGTACATCGTCTCCAATCCGTCCATTTCACCTGCTTTCCAGTTTGAAACAGAAGCCACACGGCCATTGGAGTAATAGGTAACGGACGTCCCATCCTTCAGGTTATCCAGGTAGTTTTCTTCAGATATTAGCCGCCCCCTGGAGTTATAAAACTTCCATTGGCCCGTTTTATGGGAACCTTCGAATTTCCCCTCAGCCATTTTAATGCCATTTTCATCGAACAATTCTCCCTCGCCCAATTCTCCTGCATCGTCATAAACGATACGGGCCATTTGGCGACCATTGGGATGAAAGCGAAGCATTTCCCCAACGGGCTTACCATCTAAAAAAGTCGCTTTATACATTGGTGTTCCTGTAGGATAGGAACGCTCCCAAACGCCTTGTCTTAAGCCATTGGCATCTGTATGATTAGCACCTCCTCCAGTGGTAAAAGCCGCTTGCGACAAAATGGCAGAAAAGGATAAAACCAACAACATCCCAACAAGCACCCAATTCTTTCTCTCCATAATTAAATCATTTATTGGCTCAAAAATATGAAAAAAAACATCCTTTACCCATTCTCTTTAAACATGATATCCGTTATCGTGTAAAGATGCGGCAAAGGATGCGGTGTGTGTTACAATAAAAACTTCCTAAACATAGGATTATTTCACATAGTCAGCTTCCAATAAATAATTAAGGCTTATGCGAACACTTTCCAGAGGCTCATAGTTATAGGATTCAACTTCCACTACCATGTATTCCATTCCAGCCTGCCCGGTGTAGGCAAAGATGCGCTCAAAATCAATATCACCACTGGCACCTACTTCCTGCTCATCTTTCACGTGCCAGTTCTCAAAACGGCCAGGAAAACGGTTGATGTAATCCACAGGATCCTTGCCACCTTTGACAACCCAGTAAATATCCATTTGAAACATAACCTTCTCAGGATCTGTGTTTTCTAGCATGAAGTCGTAAATAATTTCCCCTTCCAACTCCTTAAACTCCTCAGCGTGGTTATGAAAACCAAAACGGAGACCTCTTTCATTGGCCATTTGTCCCACCTGGTTAAAATAGTCGCAATATCTTTTAAGTCCTTCGAGGCTTTCGTGGCCAATTCCACCCATCCAGGGCTGCACCACATATTCCACACCAGCCGCTTTATGGGCATCAAGTGCTTGTTCCCACCATGCCAACACCTCTTCCAGACTTCCTTCGGCAGGGATGTCTTTACCTGTGTGTGAACCCAGGAAATCCATGCCATTGCTTTCAACTAACTCCTTGAACGCTAATGGTTCCATACCATAGAACTGACCATTAGAATAGCCTGCAGCCTCAACAAAACTATAACCCATCTCGCCTAAAGCTTGCAGGGTGCCTTCAGTATCTGCTTTCATATCATCCCCAACCGACCACAGCTGTATGCCGATATACTTTTGGGCTTCTTCTTGTTGCGCACATGACAACATAAGAAAGGCCATTGCTAAAACCATAATGTTTTTCATTTCTTGATCTTTTATATTTGAATTCATTTAATAAAGCAGGCAAACAAGTTTAAATCCAAAAGTAATAAATATTGCCGTAATGTTGATACCCCCACTTCGGTAAATCAGAAAAAACCACTAACAGGAAGCAACACAACGCTGCATCTCAAGCATTACACCATAATTAATCAGCATCTGCAATATGAAGGTGTATGGTATAGAATTATTTCAAAACGGGTTTGCGCAAGTTTGGGTTGTTTTTTATTACCAGCTACAACCAAATCATTAAGAGCAACATGCGCATCCAACCCTTTGAATCGCACTGCGGGATTTTAAAAATATAATTAGATTTGTGTCCCCTATTTAATATTTTAGCCCATATAATAGCAATCGTTTGATTTAAGGGTTAAAAACCTTTTGCCCAAAACAACACCAAGATTTAATTTAGAAATAATATAAAAAGATTCTATGGACAAAAAGAAACTATTCCTTATTGGTTTATTAACCATGTCTCTTATACAAGTTTTAGCCCAGACATCTCATAAGGACACCATCACGATAGATGAAATTACAGTGACGGCATCCAAAACACCTCAGTCAGAAGGCCATGCAACCCAAAAAATAGATATCATCAGGAACCATGAAATTGAAAAAATGGTTTCTGGCAACCGAAATATTTCTGAAGTTTTGATGTACAAACCCGGAGCATCCATCAGCCCCTTGTCGCGCAACGATGCCAACTGGGGAACCTATGGAGGCATAGGTGCTAAATACAGCACTTATATGTTACATGGTTTGCCTATTGATGCATTTGTAGATCCTATGAGCCTCGACCTATCAGCCATTGAACGTATTGAAGTGCAACGCGGCCCGGCTTCAGTCATTTATCCGAATTATCTTTCGCAGGATTTTGCAGGTAGTCAAAGTCCGCTAGCCGGTACTATAAACCTTGTTTTGAAGGAAAGAATAGACCAGGCATCCACCAGTTTCACAACAGCTTATGGGTCCTATAATACTTTAAGCGGACAATTCTACCATCAGGGCAAAGCTCAAAATCTAAATTACTATGCTGGGGCCTCTTACGAAAGTTCGGATTACACCGATTATGGCACAGAAGACTCCTGGTTAAATATGCAGAAAAACCCCCAATATGATAAAACAAAAGTTTTCCTAGGTGCCACATGGTATCCGGCTGAGAGCGACAAACAAAAATTTACCCTTTTTGTCAATAAGACCTTTCACAAAGGTGATGCCGGAAGGGTATACCGAGGTTTCGACAATGAATATGGAACACTGAATGCCGGCTATTCCATAGAGCTGGACACCCATATGACATTACAAGCCAATATGGGCATAAGAAATTACAATAGATCATGGCAAGAAAGTAACTTTGGCAGCATTGACACCCTAAAGTCCAACAACGGCGTAGATCAGATCATTGTCCCGCTGGATCTTTCGCTTTTGGTTAAGCATGGAAAAAATAACCTTTTAATTCTTGGAAGCGATTATCAGGGGGCCAACTATTCGACCTGGTCAGATCCGCTGACAGGCTACCCCTATTATGGCAATATATCGAAGGCATGGCAAGCGGGATTCTATGTCCAGGAAGAAATACGAATCAACCATTTTACCTGGCGGGCAGGGGTTCGTTACAATCTCATGAAGAACAACATCGATTTGGTGGATGGCGGCGCGCCAGGTGAAAAATCAAAGCAGTGGAACAGTTTTCTTTGGGGTACCGGCTTGAAATATACTTTTAATGGGGGTATTTCTTTATTTGCAAATGCCGGAAATAGTTTTCTAACGCCCGGTTTAAAATCTACTGGAGGCACCATTCGCTTATCTGACAAGGGTGTTGTGGGACGCAATGGTCAACTACCCAACCCCAATCTGAAACCGGAATCAGGTTTAGGAATTGATGCCGGGAGTGACTTATCATTGCCAGCCAATTTCAGGATTTCAGTTCGGGGTTTTTATCTTTCAGTAACCGATGCCATCATTGATAATGTCGTAAGCCAAAACCCCTCCCAAACGCAATCGATCAATGCGGGAAAAACAACATCCAAAGGGATTGAAACGGAAGTAAAGCAAACAATTGCCCCCCACATTCATTGGTTTGCCAATTTCACGCTCATGAAAACGGAAGTTAAAGATGCCGGCACAGTGCCTTTTGCGCCTGAACAAGTTGCCAATTTGGGCATTGAGTTCTCAACCCCATATGGTCTGAGCATTAATCCCTACCTGAATCACAACAACGGTTTTTTCGATAGCAGCCATAAGGCCGCCCGGCAATTCTTCAAACCCGGAACCTTGATAAACATGAACCTATCGCAAGCTTTGGTTGAAAACGAAAATCACAAAGTGGAAGCATTTGCCCATTTTTACAACCTCACCAACAACAAATATGAAATGCCCTGGCAATTCCGAAATCCGGGATTTTCAATGATGGCGGGAATCAAGACTACATTCTAAATATAACGTTCAAAGATGAATACGAATCAGGTTATCGGTATCATTTTAATCCTATCCCTACCTGTACTTATTACGCTTTTCGGACCAGACAGGGATAAGCCGGATAACCCTGCCACAATTCAGGTCACCGATTTCAGGAATAAGGAAATTCGTTTGGCCAAACCAGCCAGCCGCATTGTTTGTCTCATTGAAAGTGGATTGTCTGGACTCTATATGCTGGGAGCCGAGAACCAAGTTGTTGGAGTTCCGTCAGCCGTATACAATGAAAGTGTTTCGGCGCAATATGCGGCAATGGACGAACGCATTAAAAACAAAGAGCTTCCGGCACCTGGCAATTGGGATTTTGTAAGCATCGAAAACATTGTTGCACTTCAGCCCGACTTGGTCATTATCTGGTCTTCCCAGACCGAGTCCATTCAACTAATTGAAGCACATGGCATACCGGTTTATGCAGTGTTCCTCCAGAGCTTTGAAGATGTTTACAAGGAAATAAAGGATTTTGGGGCCCTCACCGGAAAAGTCGAAAGAGCTGACAGTCTGATTAATTACACAAAAAATGAAATCCGACAATTAAAATCCATGCAGCCAGCATCGACTAAAAAAAGACAATCGGTCTATTTCATGTGGAATCAAGGCTTACTCGCTACTGCTGGAACCTCAAGCACAGTCAACGAATTGTTGGAGCTTGCCGGGGCAAGGAACGCATGCACAGTCGATCAGGAGCATGTGGTGATTAACAAAGAAATGCTTTTCGACTGGAATCCGGATATGATCGTCATGTGGTATAACCCAGCCAAGAATCCTGAAGACATTCTGGGAATTTCTGATATTCAGAAATTAAAAGCCATCGAAAACAAACAAGTCTATGAATTGCCCTCCGTGTTTCTGTGCGACTTATGGACCCTTAAATTTCCTTATGCCATAAAAATGCTGGCCAAATGGAGTTATCCGACAAGCTATGCGCATTTAAATTTAGAGGAAGAAAAGCAAAAAATGTTGTTTGAGTTATACGGCCAAAAAGGTAAAAACATAGCACCATGAAGAAACGCGTCATCGTTTTATTAATTTATCTGTTGTCACTGCCCATTGTTTTGGCTTCTCTTTTTATTGGCCCCTCAGAGACGGCTACGCCCAGTGCCATATTCAACCTGATTTTTAATAATGAAGGCAACACATACCTGATAAAATCGGTCCTATTTGATGTGCGTCTCCCCCGCATTTTGTTGACCTTTCTAGTCGGGGGCTCTCTGGCGATTTCAGGATGCAGCATTCAGGCCATCTTTCGCAATCCGTTAACCGATTCCTATATTCTCGGACTTTCCTCAGGGGCAGCATTTGGCGCAGCTTTGTCTTTGGCATATGCCTTTCTGCCAGTGCAGATTTCAGCCTTTATTTTCGGACTTTTGGCTGTTGGACTCAGCTATTTCATGGCCCGAAAAAACAAAAATGTTTCCACCGTTTCGCTCATTTTGTCGGGTATAATTGTGTCGGGTATATTCACCGCCTTATTAACAGTAGTGCAATTTTTCAGCGACCCTTTTAAACTGCAATCCATCGTGCATTGGACCATGGGCAACCTACACAATGCCAATTGGGAAAAACTACAATCCGCGGTACTGCCACTATCGGCAGGTCTATTGGTTCTGTTCATTTACCGCTGGAGACTTAATGTATTGGCACTTGGCGACGATGAAGCCCGGACTGTAGGTATTAATCCGAAAAAAGACAAACTCATTATCCTCACCGCTGCCACACTTGGGGCATCCTCGGCCGTTGCAGTAGCTGGCATCATCGGACTGTACGGACTGATTATACCACATATGGTTAGAATGATAATTGGTCCCGATAACCGCCAATCCATACCATTGAATTTTGTATTTGGCGGTGTATTTTTACTCATCATCGATAATTTTTCGCGGTCGCTTTCCGGCTTCGAAATTCCAATAGGTGTATTCACAATGCTTTTGGGCGCACCATTCTTTATTTTCCTAATGAAAAAAACAAGCATCGGATGGAACAGTTAAGCCATGCAATAACTGCAAAAAGCTTGTCCTTTGGGTACAAAAACACTTTGGTCCTTGACCAGATCAACATGGGGATTGAGGCTCAAAAACTCACTTTTATCCTGGGACCAAACGGCAGCGGGAAATCAACCTTTATGAAAATACTGGCAGGGTTACTGACCCCACAAAAAGGCACCATAACCATGCTGGGGAAAGACGCATCCAAACTCACCTATCCCGAAAGATCCAAGCTGGTGGGTTTCCTAAACCAACAACACAAAGCCATGTTCCCGTTTCTGGTTGAAGATGTTGTTCTTACCGGCAGGGCAGGGTTTATCAATTTTATCCCAAAAGAAACCGACAAAGCAGCTTCCATTCAGGCAATGGAAAAAGCAGGCATTATGCATTTGCGCCATCGCAAATACACAGAATTATCAGGAGGCGAACAGCAAATGGTTATGATTGCCCGAATATTGGCACAAAACCCAAAAATATTATTACTCGACGAACCCACAACCCACCTCGATATTGTGAATCAATCGCGTTTATTGAACCTATTAAAACTGTTAGTGGCTGAAGGACTCACCATTGTAGCAGTAATGCACGACCCCAATCTGGCTTTTATATTTGGGGATGATTTTCTCTTTCTAAAGGATAAAAAAATAATAAGATCAGGTGAAACCATGAATGCCTGGGATATTGAATTTTTGAAAACCATTTACCACGGAAAGCTCCAGTCCATTCCACACAATGGGCGATCACTGCTAGTACCTTATTAATGACCGTTTAGTTCAGCATCCATTTAAAAGCAACGCATGCCATACCGTCAAGTCATAGCTGAAGCCTACAACGCGGGCGTCAAAGAAGAATACAACCGGCTTACAGAAAGCCCATTGAGAGAGGCGGAGTATCAGTTAATCATTGACCTGTTGGATGAGTATCTGCCAAACGGATCGGTGGTTATTGATATTGGTTCTGGTCCCGGACGCTATGCTGAGCACTTATTGAAACGCGAATGTAAAGTGGGATTGGTTGACCTGTCGGCCAACTCATTAAAAGCATTTTCCGATCGGATAGAAAACACCCATTTCCAGTCAAATATCATTTTCAATCAGGTATCCTGTGCAACCAATTTAGATTGGATTGCGTCAAATTCAGCCGACGCCATTTTATTGATGGGACCCCTCTACCATTTAATTGACAAAAACCATCAAGCCATCGCCTTGGCCCATTGTCACCGGATTCTAAAATGCGGTGGACACTTGTTCACTGTATTCCTAAGCCCCTTTCAGCAAAACAAGCCAGCCCCCATGGATCGCTCAAAACCTGGCATTCAGTCAATGCCAACGATCACACATACTTGGTTCAAAGGATATCAGGTACCGCAATTTCGCTGTTGTCCCTCTGAGGCAAAAAGCATCCTTTCAAACAGTCATTTTAACACCATACGAGTCCGCAACATTGAAGGCACTGTCTCTCTCCTACCCGATTCTCATTGGAAAGGTTCATGGACCGAACAAAAAAAGAAAGTCTTGCTAAACTCCTTAAAAGAAACCTGTGAAATACCAGATTTGTTAGGTCAGACGCATCAATTTGTTTGTGTTGCCAAACGGGGATAACAAAAAGTCGCAGTAAAACGATTGTTTTACTGCGACTTAAGTAAAGAAATTTTATTTCAGACAGCTATTTATTTCACTTCTTCAAAATCCACATCGGTCACTTCGTCGTCGCCACCTTTGTTATTTCCTGAAGCCTGCTGCTGCTGTCCGGCATCACCCTGCGGCTGACCGCCTTGTGCCTGACTGGCATTGTACATATCCTGAGATGCAGCCTGGAACACCGTGTTCAACTCAGTGGTGGCAGCATCAATGGCAGCCAAATCCTGAGACTTGTGTGCTTCTTTCAATTTTTCCAAGGCAGCTTCGATGGGCGCTTTCTTGTCAGCAGGGATCTTATCTCCAAACTCCTTCAATTGCTTTTCAGTCTGGAAAATCAAACTATCAGCAGTATTTAGCTTTTCAATACGCTCCTTGGCTTGCTTGTCAGAATCAGCATTGGCAGAGGCCTCCTCTTTCATGCGTTTGATTTCTTCATCAGACAAACCTGAAGAAGCCTCAATACGAATGCTTTGTTCTTTGCCCGTGCCCTTGTCTTTGGCTTTCACATGCAGAATGCCGTTGGCATCAATATCGAAGGTCACTTCAATTTGAGGCACACCGCGTGGGGCGGGTGGCAGACTGTCCAGGTGAAAACGACCAATGGTCTTATTGTCCTTTGCTAACGGACGTTCACCTTGTAAAACATGAATTTCTACAGAGGGCTGGTTATCGGCCGCTGTGGTAAAAGTCTCCGACTTTTTAGAGGGGATGGTTGTGTTCGACTCAATCAACTTGGTCATTACACCACCCATGGTTTCGATACCCAGTGACAATGGCGTAACATCCAGCAACAATACATCCTTCACCTCACCGGTTAATACACCACCCTGAATAGCAGCACCTAAGGCCACCACCTCATCAGGATTGACGCCTTTTGAAGGCTTTTTACCAAAGAAATCTTCTACCAGTTTCTGAATAGCAGGTATACGGGTAGAACCACCTACCAAAATCACCTCATCCACATCTGAAGGCGACATGCCGGCATCTTTCAACGCCAATTTTAAAGGTGCAATGGCGCGTTGAATAAGAACGTCTGCCAGTTGCTCAAACTGAGCACGGCTTAATGTTTTCACCAAATGCTTGGGGATACCATCCACAGGCATAATATAAGGCAAGTTGATCTCAGTACTGGTACCACTCGAAAGCTCAATTTTAGCCTTTTCAGCCGCATCTTTCAAACGCTGAAGGGCCATTGGATCTTTACGCAAGTCAATGCCTTCATCACTCAAAAAGCTTTCGGCCAACCAGTTGATGATCACATCATCAAAATCATCTCCACCCAGGTGGGTATCACCATTGGTTGATTTTACTTCAAACACTCCATCGCCCAACTCAAGGATACTGATATCAAAAGTACCACCTCCCAAGTCAAACACAGCCACTTTCATGTCTTTGTCCTGCTTGTCCAAACCATAAGCCAAAGACGCAGCTGTAGGCTCGTTGATGATTCGACGGACTTTCAAACCGGCAATTTCACCAGCCTCTTTGGTAGCCTGACGCTGGGCATCGTTAAAATAGGCAGGAACGGTAATAAC
>DHVH01000245.1 GCA_002412555.1 Marinilabiliaceae bacterium UBA5213
CCCAACGGCGCATTGAGCTGGTACAGCCCGATTCTGTAAAGGAAGCGGCGCGCGCAAGGGCTATCAGATGGACTCCCCCTCCTCCCCCCAAACTGTCGTTGAATGATTCGATTGAACTGAACCTCATCCATGGCGACTCGCTGTTCACCAATTGGGATTTTAACGCGGATATTACATCACTGCCTCCTTCAGAATTTATGGCCATTGGCGACAGTGTGCTGTTCAGAGGCAGCACAGCAATGGCGGACAGTGCGGCTGTTGATTCCCTCGCGATAGCTGAAACGCCTTTGCGCACAAGCCAAACCACCCCGGCTCAGCAAATTCCTTTTGATGGTTCTGTTGAAAAGCCTACGCTGCAACAGGACTGGTTCATTGCGCTGCTGGTGGCTATGGTGCTGGTAACCGGACTGGTGCGCATGAACTGGTACCGCTACATAAAGGATGTGATGCTGACCATCTTTTTTCCCTCTTTCACCTCTAAGCTGGGAAGTGCCAATGCTTCTAATTTTATTCCCAGTTTGATTCTGGGTGCCCTCTTTTATTTCAACAGCACCATATTTACCTTCCAAATACTCACCCATTATCAGCGACCCATTGCCGGCATTGAGGGTCCGCTGATGCTGCCGGTGATTCTGGTCTTTCTGTTTGTGCTGTTTACGGCCAAGATCATTTCCTATCGCATTATTGGGAAAATATTTGATACCTCCAATGCCATCAGCCACTATCTTTCTTCAGCATCGGCCACCAGCAAAGCCTTTGCTGTCATACTTCTGCCCATCATTGTGCTCTTCCCTTTTTCAGAACCTGTACTTCAGGAAGGATTGATCAGGATCGGCATCGGATTGTTTATTGCCCTCTATTTGATACAATTAACGCACGGCATCAGAGCAAATTTTACTAATCTTCTTTCAGGATATTATATTATTTTGTATCTTTGCGCTCTGGAAATTTTACCCTTAGCTATACTCTATAAGGTACTGTTCAAATAGAAAATGGAGTAGTTCCGATTTTTGTTGAACTAAAACTGATGCATTTTGAAGATTAAAAAGATTCTGGTTTCACAACCCAAGCCAAGCACCCCTAAGTCGCCCTACTTTGAATTGGCCGAAAAAAACAATGTAAAAATTGATTTTAGGCCGTTTATTCAGGTTGAAGGGGTCAACTCTAAGGAGTTTCGCCAGCAAAAAATCAACATTCTGGATCACACCGCTGTGGTATTCACAAGCAGGACTGCCATTGATCACTTTTTCAGAATTAGCGAAGAAACACGAACCATCATTCCCGATGATATGAAGTATTTCTGTATCTCGGAAGCCACGGCTTTTTACCTGCAGAAATACATCGTCTACCGCAAGCGCAAGATTTTTCATTCAACCGGTAAGTTTTCCGACCTGGTAGATGTGATGAAAAAACACAAAGAGGAGAAGTTTCTGGTGCCCCTTTCAGACATTCACAAGCAGGAAATTCCTGAATTGCTGAATAAGTCGAAAGCCAAATACACCAAGGCGACTTTCTACCGTACCGTGAGCAGCGATTTAAGCGATATTAAAGAGATTGACTACGACATGCTGGTCTTTTTCAGTCCCTCGGGAATTGCCTCTTTGTTTCAGAACTTCCCCGATTTTAAGCAGAATGATATTGTGATTGCCTCGTTTGGACCTGCGACAGCCAAGGCTGTCACAGAAGCCGGTCTGCGCTTAGACATTCAGGCACCCATGCCACAGGCACCATCTATCACAGCTGCTTTGGAGATGTTCATCAAACAACACAACAAGAAGTAAAGCAACAACGCAGGGCAGGCCCCTGATTTAAAATAGAAACACTCCTTTGGCCTTTGTTCCGGATGGAGTGTTTTTTTTGTAGGTTTGAGCAATGAAACAGTCGGGACAAAAACAATGACACTGCCGCAACTCACATTTAAAAAGAAAGAACGCCTTTGCCTGAAAAAACAGGTGGGCCAGCTTTTTGAAGCGGGAAAAGCCTTGATGGCTTATCCCGTAAGAGTGCAATATTTGCTGGTAGATGCCGTGGACGACGCTCCCTGCAAGATTCTCTTTTCGGTACCCAAAAAGCGCTTTAAACGCGCCGTAAAACGCAATCTGATACGCCGTAAGATAAAGGAGGCCTGGCGCCTTCACAAACACTTGCTATACCCGCATGTTCCAGAAGGTAAGCAACTGCTCATTGCACTGGTTTACCTGGATAAGACCCTACTGCCCTACCAGTCGGTTCTAAAAGGCGTATTAAAAGCCATTAACAAGCTCACTGAAACCATGGCAGAAGCACCAGAACCCCATGAAAACGAGGAACCCCATGCGTAAGCTCTTCCATTTTCTGCGACAGGCACTGGTATTCCTGCTGGTGCTACCGGTGAAGTTTTACCAGTATGCCATTAGTCCCATGCTGGGCTCCTCCTGCCGCTACTACCCCACCTGCTCACAATACACCATTGAAGCACTCAAGAAGCACGGGCCCGTTAAGGGCCTGTGGTTGGCCGTTAAGCGCATTGCCTCGTGCAATCCCTGGGGCGGGCATGGGCATGATCCGGTGCCGTAAGGGTCATCGAATCGAAGATCGACGGATGTCAATTTGGGTCATCAAATTTGCGCGAATTAACGCTAATTGAAGGAGATTTTGGGGTCCACAGATTCCACAGATTGGCACAGATTTTTTGGGTTATTTAGTTTTCGAAAATCGAAGATTGACGGAGCCAATTGAAGACAAAACCATGATCATATGAAACAAAATATGATTTCTGAATTGAGGATGGCCTTGCAGGACAAGGTCGACCTCCAAACAAAGCAGATTTCCAGTCGGTTTTTTAAGCCCGGCGAGGAGGCTTTGGTCTACGGCGTAAAATCAGTCGAAGTCAAACAAATCGCCAAGGAATATAGCAAGCAGATAACAGCCTGTTCCAAGCAGGAGGTATTTGCTATTTGCGAAGAGTTGTGGCAATCGGAGTATCTCGAGGAAGCCTTTATCGCCTGTCAGTTTTCGGAGTCCTTAACGAAGCAATACGAGCCGGCAGACTTCCAAACCTTTGAACGCTGGGTCAATACCTATGTCAACAATTGGGCCGATTGCGATACTCTTTGCAACCACACCATAGGTAACTTTGTGATGATGTATCCCGCGTTCATCGAGGACTTAAAGCGATGGGCGACTTCGCCCAATCGCTGGACCAAAAGAGCTGCTGCCGTGACCTTAATCATCCCTGCCAGAAAAGGACTCTTCCTTAAAGACATATTTGAGATAGCTGACATTCTGCTGCTCGACCAGGACGACCTGGTGCAAAAAGGTTATGGCTGGATGCTGAAAGCAGCCAGTGAACGCAACCAACAAGCCGTTTTTGATTATGTGCTAGCTAAAAAAGAGGTCATGCCACGAACAGCCCTCCGGTACGCCATCGAAAAAATGCCCCAAGAATTGAAAGTGGTGGCCATGAAGAAATGAGGGGGTCAGCTTTCTCCGGAATTGTTGATTGACGATGGCGTTTTTTGTCAAAAAGTCGAGAATAGTGACAACAATGAATGAAATGAACGAAATAGCAACCAAATACTTTGTTGACAGAAAAGAATGGAGAAAGTGGCTCGAAGCGCATTTTGAGACTGAGGAAGATATTTGGTTGGAGTATCCGCTCAAGAAGACAGGAAAGAAACGCATCTTGTATAATGATGCGGTTGAAGAAGCCCTCTGTTTTGGATGGATTGATAGTACTGTTAAAGCCCTAAATGATGAGGCAAGTATTCAAAGATTTTGCAGACGAAGAAAAAAATCGACGTACTCCCAACCGAATATAGAGCGCCTTAAATGGTTGGCTGAGAACAATCTCATACACCACTCCATCAAAGAAGATGTTCTAAATACCATTCAGCAAGCCTTCGTTTTTCCGGAAGACATCCTAAAGCAGTTAAAATCGGACAAGGAAGTATGGGCGAATTATTGTTCTTTTTCTGATTCGTACAAACGCATCAGAATAGCCTACATTAACGATGCAAGAAAAAGACCTGACGAATTTGAAAAGCGATTAAACAACTTCATCGACAAAACGAAAAAAAATAAACGGATCAAAGGATTTGGAGGCATTGAAAAATACTATTGAGCAAAAACGCCACTTAAATTGTAGTAGCTGTATTCACATCTGAATCATCCCTGTCTTCCAGAACGGCATTTAGATATTCTGCAATCATTTCGTTACTATCTAAATATTCTGCTACCCAATTTTTGAAATTCCCATATCTCTAATATTTTATTCTTTTTAAAATTTCTTTTGCCTTTTCAATGATATCCAAAGTACCCATCATTCTCAATTAATTGGATTCTAAACACAAAATCTTGCACTTGACGTATTGATTCAATATATTTGTACGTAACCAATGCAAGGATTATGGAAACAAAACTGACTTTGAGGCTAAATGATCATGTGATCGAAAGAGCTAAAATTTATGCACGCAGTCATAAGATTAGTCTCTCTAAGATAATTGAATCTTATCTTGACAGCATTACAAAGCAAAAAGAAGAGGAGAAAAAGATTTCAATTACTCCGCTTGTTGAAAGCTTGAGTGGTGTGATTGATTTGCCTGCTGACTTTGATTACAAAAAAAGTTATCGTGATTATTTAGAAGAAAAGTATAAATGAAAAAACTGTTCGTTGATACCAATATAGTGATTGATTTATTATCACGAAGAGAGCCCTTTTTTGAAGAAGCAGCGGAATTGTTTTCTCTGGCAGATAAAAAGCAAGTCGAGTTATCTGTTTCATCTTTGACCATTGCCAATACCAGTTATGTTTTGCTGAGACAAATGGATTCGAGTAAAGCGAAATTGGTTATAAGAAAGCTAAGGTTGATTCTTAATGTCTTGCCATTGAATGATAAGATTATTGGATTGGCTTTAAATGATGAGACCTTTTCTGATTTTGAGGATGGCCTTCAATACTTTACCGCGATTGAGAACGAGAAAGAATTAATTATTACCCGAAATCTTAAGGATTTTAAAAATTCGAAATTGCCGGCCATGACAGCTAAACAATTTATTGAAACAATTGAATAAGGTCAGTTCCCAACATCATTTAAATGCCCCATTTCCTGAAGAAATACTGAAACAAGTTGAATCTGTCATAAAAAGCTTCCCAGTTGTGCCTTGGCGCCCATTATGTGCTGTTCGTCCTGGGTCTCGATGGCAAAAAATCCGTAGGCGAGAGGGGCTGCTGCCGCACGTTCGACGCTTTGCTCAAACAGATGTTCCCACGTTGTTCCACCTTGGTTTTGGTATTCGTGAATGAGGGCTTTGAGACTTGCTTCCCCAAATACATTCAAGTGCCCCGAAAAATCCTGGGCAATGTCGTTCATGTGCGCAGTACTCCAATCAATAATTCCACTCACAGTGCCGTTGGGCTGGGTTAAAACATGCCCGGCATACAAATCCCCGTGGATGAATCTGGAAAATCCGGGCCAGAGGGGATCGTTGTCGAGCCATTTTTTGTAGCGGCTCTCCAGTTCCTCGCTGATGCCCAGTTCGGATTTGACCAGTTGCAGGCGGTCGGCGATCTCGCTGCGCATGCCCTCCGGGGTTACGACTTTTAAACCGCTTTTAACCACCTCCTCGACGGGAATGCTATGTAGTTGCACCAAGGCCTTGGCCAGAGAAGGGACGTAGTGGGGACTCTCCTGATCGATGTTCCAGGTGACTTCATAGGATTGGGCGTCAAAGGTCAGGGCGGGCTGTCCCTGAAGCACGGGGTAGGCCACGAACTGGGGACTGGCAAACTGCCAATGGGGCACTTGCACCTCGAGGTGCCGACTGACCAGCTGAAGAATATTCTGCTCACTGACAATTTGTGCCTCCATATCACTGCGCCTGGGGATGCGCAGCAGCCATTGCCGGCCTTCGGTGTCGGTGGCAAAACCGACTTTAAAATCGATGCCCATCTCGTTGAAGTGCATTTGATCGATGAGCTGTAAGCCGTGCTTTTCGGCCAGTTGTTGTATGTCTTTTGTCTGCATAATTCTTGTGTTTTAACTGTTACTCAAATTGGGGCACGGGTTGGGCGGGATGCTTGCCAAGGCGCATGAGCGGCCGGGTGGCAAACGAAAGTAGACCCACGATCACCACCAGGATGCCTGATAGGATGAAGGTTGTGGTTATGCCGATTTTTTCGGCAATGAGTCCGGCAAACAACAACCCTATGGTGCTTGGCAAGATGGCCACACTGTAATAGAGGGAGAAGACCCGGCCGAGCTTTTCGGGGGCGACTTCCACTTGAAGAAGGGTGTTGAAACATGCGGCGAAGATGGCCATGGAAATGCCTCCGATGCCGGTGGCTACTACAAACCATAGGAACTGCTGTGCACTTAAAATACCGCTGACGACGAAGGTGAGGCCCATGACCAGGTACATGGCATTGATGAGGACGACTTTGGACGAGCGGACTTTTATCAGTCCCAAGGTTGCGCCACCCAGCAGCATACCTACGCCCCAGACGACTTCTACCAGACCCATTTCCCATTTGCCTCCCAGGTAGTGCTCTATGGTCATCAAGGGAAACATGATGGCCACGGGCATGGTAAAGAAGGTGATGGCCATGGCATACAAAAAGAGGTAGCTGAGTCCCCGTTTGTCGAGTACGGCGCGGAAGCCTTCTTTAAATTCGCTGGCAATTTTGAAAATGGAGGTATTTTTGCTGGCCACTACGGAGGGTATGTCCACAAAAAAGAGCGACAGCACCGCAAAAAAAGCGCCGATCACGTCGAGGTACAATACCTTGGAAATGCTCATGTAGGTGATGGCGAGGGTGCCAATGGCGGGACCAGCAATGCCGGTGATGGAGTGTATCACCTGATTAATACCAGCCACCCGAAGGAGCTGGTCTTTGGGTACTATGAGGGGCGCCACGGCTTGCAGGGCGGGTGAATGAAAGGCGTTGCCAATGGAGCGCAAGCCGAGCAGTCCGTAAATCAGGCCCAGATGAATGGTGTCATTGCGCAGGACGTAGATCATGATGAGGGCACAGACAGCGATGAAGGTGTCGGACAGCATCATGGTTCTTTTCCGGTCCCAACGGTCGATGAACACGCCGGCAAAGGGCCCGATAAGGGCCTGGGGCAGCATGCCGGCAATGGCGGCGTAGGCGAGGACCTGGGCCGACTGGTATTCGAGGCTGAGCCAGATGATAATAGCAAATTGTACGGCGTAACTGCTAAGCATGGACAGGAATTGCCCGACCCATATGTACAGGTAGATCTGCAACCATTTATTGTTTTCCATGAAGGTGGTTTGAAGAAGTGATACAATAAAAAACGGATGGCGCAGCGTGGCGCCATCTAAGCGAAGAAATGAGCGGTCATGTGCCGCTTTATTGTATCCAGGGCTTGTGCATGCTTGCAGTTCTTAATAAATAGACGGAAACAAAAATAGAGACTTTTTTAAAATAAGGCAAATTTTTATTGCAGACATGCCTGTCCATAATAGCAAGCTACTAAATCCTTCGGATGGGGTGTGCGACAGGTTTCATTTTTTTGGCA
Organism: Marinilabiliaceae bacterium UBA5213; assembly: GCA_002412555.1. Classification (GTDB taxonomy): domain Bacteria; phylum Bacteroidota; class Bacteroidia; order Bacteroidales; family Marinilabiliaceae; genus Geofilum. Next base: position 7,524 of record DHVH01000245.1, read on the forward strand.
TTAAAAAATCAAGGGAGTGGTTTCTTTTTAATCCATTAGGATAGTATCATTTGCTATTATCAGGAAGTCTATAATTGAATGAAATTCCTTTCCACCTCAAGAAATTTTCGTTGAAAAAATCATGTTGATTGTCGTAAAAAATCCGGGTTGTTTGAGCGAAGCGAGTTCCTGGATTTTAGATAATCAACATGATTTTTAGAAAATTACTTGCAGTGGCGGCCCTTTTTGTTTCCTTTTTGGGGCTGTAGCCAAAAAGGAAAAGCCTGTGCGGCTCGAGCACAAAAAAAACCATTACCTTTAGTCGATAAAAACTGATAACCATCAATCCCATGTATCATGTATAGAAGAACCCTTCCCCTGTTAGTGGGCACCATCTTTGTGGCCCTGCTTTGGTTTGCCGGATGCAACCGCACACAACCATCTGAAATTTCTCACTCGGGATTTCACCCCCGGATTGCAGCCTTTACGTCGGGCTACATCCCCACCAACGGCTCGTTTATCGTTCAGTTTAACGACAGTGTACCATCTGCCTTGGCGGGCCAAACGGCCGCTTCTTCGGTGGCCAGTATTTCACCAAAGGTGAAAGGCAACTGGACGTGGACCGATAGCCGCACCCTGCAATTTACGCCGGCGGCCCGACTGGAGCCTGGAAAGACTTACCAGATCACCATTCACCTTAAAAAGTTGCTGAAAGATGAGAAGGAGGATTTCTTCTTTGAGGTGGCCACCATTCCACAAAACTACCGCATTACTACCAACTACCTGGCACCTGCCGGAGAGGGCGATTACGATAACTACAAGGTTACGGGTAGTCTGACCGTTGCAGACGACATCTCCCTCGAGGAGGCTAAAGCGGTGCTTGAGGCGAAGGCTCAAAACAAAGCCTTACCCATAGTGTGGACGCAGACGGATGGCAAGACCTTCCTTTTCGAAATCGCACCCCTTCGTCGCCTCGAAAGCGCCTACAACCTTGAGCTGCACCACTCCGGTAAAGCCATTGGCGCCACCGGTGCCGATGTGATTGAAATTCCCATTCCGGCCATCGGCGATTTCTCGGTGCAAGCGGTGGAAACGGAACAGCAGCCGCGACAATCGATTCGCTTCGTGTTTAGTGCGCCGCTGGACGATACCCGCGACATCACAGGGCTTTATGTCTTTACCAACGGAACAGCCGCAACGCACTTTGTCAACGCCAATGTGCTTGAAATCTATCCATCTCAAAATATTTATGGCGATTATGAAATAGTATTGCTACCAGGCCTGCGGAGTGTGCTGGGCGATGTTACCGAAGACAGTCAGCGCTTTCAATTGAACTTTTCGAGTCTCACCCCCGCCGTTGAGTTCATTGGTCAGGGCAATATTATGCCTTATTCTGACCAGCTACTGATGCACTTCAAGGCGGTTTCCTTGAAATCAGTACTGGTGCGGGTCATCAAAATTTACGAAAACAATATTCCACATTTCCTGCAAATCAATACGCTCAATGAAAGCTCGCAACTAAAAAGGGCGGGGCGACTGGTGCATCAGTCGGTCATCTCCCTCGAAAAAGATGCCACGCTGGACCTCAACAAATGGAATACTTTTGCACTGGATCTGTCGAAAATGATTCAGCCCGATCCGGGCGCCATCTACCGCATTGAGCTGGGTTTTGAACATATGGATGCCGCTTTCCCCTGCAGCGAAGAGGAGTCAGGAACCGTATCGCAGAAAAGGAAATGGATGGACGACGGCAACTTTTGGGACGAGGCCGATAATTACTACAGTGAATATCCTTATCAGTACGAGTATTGGAACTGGAGAGAGCGCGACAACCCATGCTCCAATGCCTATTACCAACGTGACCGCTGGGTAAGCAGAAACCTTTTGGCTTCCAATCTGGGGGTCATTGCGAAATCGGGAATTGGTCAGACCCTGCATGCTTACGTGACGGACTTGACCACCACGGCGCCCATGGCCAATGCCTCGGTGGAGGTGCTCGACTACCAACTGCAATCACTGGCCAAAGGGCAGACAGACGCGGAAGGCATGGCTCAAATGACCATCGCCAAAGGCAAACCTTTCTTGATGGTGGTGAAAAAGGACCAGCAACGAGGTTACTTGCGTCTGGATGACGGACGCACCCTCTCGGTGAGCCGCTTTGACGTGGCGGGGCAAACGCTGCGCGAAGGACTCAAAGGCTACCTTTACGGTGAACGCGGCGTTTGGCGCCCCGGTGATTCGATCTTTGTCTCCTTTATTCCGCAGGACAAAAACAGGCGTTTGCCAGGCAACCACCCGGTCACTTTTGAGCTGATTAACCCACGTGGACAAGTAGTGAAAAGAATGGTGAGCAGTCATCCCGAAAACCTCATCTATAGCTTCCGAACGGCCACTTCTGAGGACGCACCCACCGGTTTCTGGCAGGCCCGCATATCGCTGGGCGATGCTGTGTTTGAGCAGTCGCTGCGCATTGAAACGATCAAGCCTAACCGCCTGCGTGTGGAACTGGGCTTTAACGCGGAGGTGCTATCGGCCAGTCAGAACAATACCATCGCTTTTAAGTCGGAATGGCTACACGGTGCTGCGGCAGCCAATTTGAAGGCGGATGTTCGCTTAACGGTGAAACAAACCACCACCGCTTTTGAAAAGTACCCTAACTTCATCTTTGACGACGCCGCCAGGCGCTTTGAGTCTTCGGAAAGGACGCTCTTTGATGGTCGGCTGGATGCCAACGGTGAGACGACGGTCACCATGCCGGCCGGCACCAACTACCGGGCACCGGGATTTCTAACGGCCACTTTTGTCTCAAGGGTGTATGAAGAGGGCGGTTCGTTCAGTATTCAGCAGACCAGCAAAAAATTGTCGCCCTACAAGAACTATGTGGGCATTAGAACGCCAGAGGGCGACCAGAACAACTATTTAATCACGGATAAGGACTATAACATTGAACTGGCCACGGTAAGTGAAACGGGACAGGCAGTGAGCCTCAAAAACCTGAAATACTCGATTTACAAGATCAACTGGCGCTGGTGGTGGGACAGGACGGACGAGGATCTGGCGCGCTACGTCAGCTCCGGCTCGGCAACGCTGATCAAATCGGGCACGGTCAATACCACCAACGGACAAGGAACGGTGCCCTTTAAAATTGAGCATCCGGAATGGGGCCGTTACCTGATTCGTGTGGAAGATGAAAACGGTGGTCACTCGACTTCGGCCACCGTCCTGGTTGATTGGCCGGGATGGGCCCAGAAGCCGGGTCGCGGTGGTGCCGATGCGGCTGCCATGCTGCTGTTCAACACGGATAAGGAAAAATATGAGACCGGACAAACGGCCACGGTCACCTTCCCCTCTTCTGGCGAAGGCCGAGCTCTGGTTAGTCTGGAAAACGGCTCTGGCGTACTGCGTAGCTGGTGGGTACAACCCCAAAAGGAAAGCACCTCTTTTACCTTTGAAGTAACAGAGGAGATGACACCTAATATTTATGTGCATATTAGTTACTTACAACCACACAAGCGTAACAACAACGATTTGCCTATACGTATGTATGGCGTAATGCCGGTGATGGTGCACAACAGCGCTTCCATCTTGGTGCCTGAAATTAAAACAGCAGCGGAGTGGCGCCCCATGCAAAAAGCAATGGTTGAAGTGAGTGAGGCTAACAACCAGTCTATGAGCTATACACTGGCTGTAGTGGATGATGGATTGCTGGATTTAACCAACTTTAAAACGCCCAATGCCTGGAACCATTTCAATGCCCGTGAAGCACTGGGCAGTAAGACCTGGGACATCTACGATTATGTCTTGGGTGCCTACGGCGGCCGAATCGAGCGCATTTTTGGTATTGGTGGTGGGGAAGATCTGGACGGTGCCGACGCCAAAAATCAAACCAGAAGATTTGAACCTATGGTTAAATTCATGGGGCCTTATACGCTGAAAAAGAGAGGGAAAAACAAACATGAAATTGACATTCCCAACTATACCGGATCGGTGCGTGTAATGGTGGTTGCCACCAATGGCGTGGCTAACGGGTCGGCCGACCAGCGGGTGCCCATCAAGCAGCCATTGATGGTATGGAGTTCTATGCCACGGGTATTAGGCCCGGACGAGACGGTGCTCTTGCCAGTAACAATTTTTGCCTCAGGAAGGGCGGTGGGCAAAGTGAGGGTGAGTGTGCAGCTCGATGATTTGTTGACTGCTTCCGGACAAAAGGAGCAGACGGTAAACTTCGACCAGGAAGGTGAGCAGACGATCTATTTTGAACTCAAGGCAGGTGCCCATATTGGGGTGTCTAAGATTGAAGTCATGGCCAAAGCAGGATCTGAGTCGGGTTCCAACACCATTCATCTGCCCGTTCGTAATCCCAACCCGCCCATGACGGTGGTCCAATCGGTGACCATTCCCAAACAAAGTACGAAAACCATCGACTATGCTCTGTTTGGCGTGGCAGGATCCAATTCTTCTGTGTTGGAGTTAAGTACCATTCCACCAATTGATTTTGGGCGACGATTGAAATTCTTACTTCAATACCCACACGGCTGTATTGAGCAAATTACCTCTGGCGGATTTCCGCAATTGTACATGCCTGATATCGTTGAAATGAAGGTTGAGGAGGTCAGCAAGGCTCAGGCCAATGTGCAAAGTGTGATTAACCGACTGCGGTCTTACCAGACCGGAGACGGAGGATTGGCCTACTGGCCGGGTGGTAACCAGAGCGACGAGTGGGGCTCAAGCTATGCCGGTCACTTTATGCTGGAGGCGGAGAAGAAGGGATATACCATTCCACAGTCCGTCAAGCAGTCCTGGCTGCGCTATCAGAAAAACAAGGCTGCGTCGTGGGTGCCGGACCGGTCGGGCCGCTACAACGGCAGCGATTTTGTGCAGGCCTACCGCCTCTTCACTCTGGCACTGGCTGGCGAGACAGAAATGGGCGGTATGAACCGCTTGCGCCAACAGCCCAATCTGTCTAATCCGGCCAAGTGGCGACTGGCAGCGGCCTATGCCTATGCAGGCATGGGAGAAGTGGCCAGGGAGGTGTCCCAGTCACTGCCTACTGCCAATCCGCAGCAGGTCTATGCCTTTACCTACGGCTCTGAACCACGTGATTTGGCCATGGTGATTGAAACGCTGCTGCTGATGGGTGAGCGCGAGCAGGCGGCGCCGTTGACGCGACAACTCGCCCAAAGAATGAACAGCGACCAGTGGATGAGTACGCAGACCACGGCCTATTCCCTGCTGGCACTGAGTCGCTATACTACCGGACTGTCTTCGGGATCGGCCACCACCAAAGCGGAATTCAAGGTGAACAATGAGCGCGCGCAGAAAATCAGTTTCTCGAAACCGCTCTTCCGGGAGGTCTTGCAGTTGGAAAGTCAACCCAAAGGCAAAATGGTGATTGAAAATGCATCGGACAAAGAAATATTTGCCCAGTTGATTTTGGGAGGACAGCCGCTGAAGGATACCATGTCGGTAAAGTCGGCTTCGGGAATGACCCTGCAAATTGATTACCGCACGCTGGACAACCGCCCGTTGGATATGGGCAGCCTGCCACAAGGCACCGACTTTAAGGCCATTGTTACGCTGGGCAATCCGGGCACGGGCACCATCACCAATCTGGCCTTGACGCAAATATTCCCTTCGGGCTGGGAAATTCGCAACACCCGCATGGAAGAGTCAGCGCAGGTGCATGAACTGGACCAACCCGACTACAGGGATGTGCGGGACGACCGGGTGCTGTCGTACCTCGACCTGAACCGGGGACAGTCCAAAAAGCTGGTGGTACTGCTCCATGCTTCTTACGCAGGAGATTTTTTCCTGCCTGCCGTTACCTGTGAAGCCATGTACGACCACAACATCCGTGCTTTAATACCCGGACAATGGGTCAAGGTGCTGCGTGAAGAATAGATGATTCCTTACATTAATATACATACCCACCATCTTCATAACAGTCCGGAGGTTCTCGAAATATTGAACCTCCGGGCTGGTGAAGACTGGCCTGAAAATAATGCCGCCCACGTTAGCTACGGGGTGCATCCCTGGGATGCAGCTCGGCCGGAGAGGGTTGGGTTACTAGACCAGATTTTTGACATTGAAAACCTGAGCGCCATTGGTGAATGTGGTCTGGATAAATTTCAGGGGGGAGATTTGGCCAAGCAGACGCATCTGTTTAATAGACACATTGATCTTTCCGAAAAGTTACAAAAGCCCCTGCTTATACACTGCGTGGGTTATTTCAATGAATTGATGGCTTTGAGAAAGGACGGCTCCTCTGCCCTACCCTGGATCATTCATGGCTTTACGGGGCACCCACATTTAGCGGATCAGTTGATAAAAACGGGCTTTCTGCTTTCCTTTGGGGAAGCAATGATACAGGCCGACAGCAAGGCTGTTGCGTCACTCAAAAACCTGCCGGCAGACCGCTGGTTTTTAGAAACAGACGATAGTGATTGCTCCATCCAAACCATCTACCAAAGGGCAGCTGATATTTGTGAGGTGGGGCTTGACCAGCTCAAGGCACAGCTACACCAAAATTTTCTTTCTACCTTTGTCCGTCCAAATTTTTAAACACACGTAATGGAGTGGCTAAGCAGAACGGAATTATTATTGGGTAAGGAGGGGATTGAAAAATTGCAACAGGCGCATGTATTGGTGGCCGGCGTAGGTGGCGTGGGCTCTTATGCCGCTGAGATGATTGTGCGGGCAGGCATTGGCGAAATCACCCTGATTGATGCCGATGTGGTGAAGCCCTCGAATCGCAACCGCCAGTTGCCGGCACTGAGTAGTACCGAGGATCAGCTAAAAGTGGATGTGATGGCCAGAAGGCTGCTCGACATCAACCCCTACGTCAAAGTCAACAAAATCGACTACTTTATCAGGCAGGAACTCATTCCGGACATCCTTAATCAAAAATTGGATTACGTGGTAGATGCCATTGACTCCCTCTCGCCCAAAGTCTTTTTGATAGTCCACACCCTCCAGAAGCAGATACCCCTTATCTCGAGCATGGGCGCCGGCGGAAAAATGGATCCCTCGAAAGTTCAGATTGCCGATATCTCGGAATCCTACAACTGCAAACTGGCCCGGATGATTCGCAAAAGACTCACCAAATTTGACATCAAAAAAGGCTTTGATGTGGTCTTTAGTCCGGAAGAGGTGAACAAGGACCATGTTATTTTTGTGGAGGACGAGCAAAATAAAAAAACAACCGTTGGCACCATCAGCTATATGCCCGCCCTGTTTGGCATTATGGCTGCATCACAGGTCATTAGAAAACTCACCGAATAAAATATTTTACAAAATAATTTCACTGTAACATTGATTTTGGTATTTGATTTTTAGAAATTTATAGTCCAAACCAACCCTTATAAACTTGTTAATTTAGCCAAAACGACTAAAAATCAACAAAAAATTGGGTATGGACACTTCTACAGCAAACACCGATATTGATAAAGAGCTAGAGACGGGGGGCATTAAGGCCTTCAAAAGTATTTTTGAGAAGGCCTGGCAGAGCCGCACCATAGGTATAATGATTGTATCCGATGAGGGAGAAATAAAAAAACACAGCCCAAAAGCGGCCATGATTCTGACTGGCAGGTCTTGTAACCTGGCTGGCAGCAACCTTTCCAATTATTTGGCAGACCCACAATCGCTACTGGACCATCTGATAAACAGTCCCCTTAAGAACATCGATACAAGTTCCGGCAATTTTCCGTCCAAAGTATTTCCATCGCATACCATTCGGGTCACACCAGAAATTATTTCTGCCCCTGAATTACAGAAGCACTCCTTGCTAATACTGCAAAACATCACGGATGAAACGACCATTATCCGTGAAATACAAAAGAAGGACAACTTCCTAAAAATGGCTCAGGAATATGCAGAAATGAGCTACTACATCCTGGACATCCCATCTGGCAGATGGGATGAATCGATGGGACTGGATCAGCTGTTTGGGCTGCCAGAGCATTTTCAAAAAGACATCCAAAACTGGGTTCAAATCATCCATCCGGACGACCGTCAGATGATGATCGACCATTACCAACATGATGTGCTGGAACACGGCAGTCCCTTCGATAAAGAATACCGGATTATCAGGGTAAAAGACAAGGAAGTTCGGTGGGTACACGGTAGAGGCCAGGTGATCAATGACACATCAGGCCAACCATTCAAAATGGTTGGGATCATTCAGGACATCACCACGCGCAGAAACATGGAGCAATCCTTGCTGGACACTAACCTGGAGTTTAAAGAAATCAACGCCCAGAAAGACAAATTCCTGTACATCATAGCGCACGACTTAAGGGGACCACTGAACAATCTTATGGGATTTCTGGAAATACTCAATGTTCAGTTCGATCACAACACAAAAGATGAAAACAAACAGCTCATTCAGCTCTTGGGCAGCAACGCCCATTCAATGTATGAACTGATTGAAAACCTGCTCAACTGGGCCGTATCCCAAAGCGGTAAAATAAAGTTCTACCCTTCCAGACTTCATCTGCACAAATTGCTCAAGCGGGTCATTAACCAAATTAACCCGGTGGCCGCCAGCAAAAACATTCGCCTCGATTTCCAAGTACCCGAGAAGGCCATGGTTTTTGCCGACGAAACCATGTTGATTACCATTTTAAGGAACCTCCTTTCCAACGCCATCAAATTTTCACCCCCCGGCAATAAAGTCCTTATCAATTATACTTCTGAAAATCAGAAGACCATCATCACCATCACCGATTATGGCACAGGCATATCCCCCGAAATCTTGCCCCGCCTCTTTCTCCCCTCCAGCTCCATCAGCACCCCCGGCACCTACGGCGAATCCGGTACCGGCTTTGGCCTGCCCCTCTGCTACGACCTCACCAAAATCCAAAACGGCCACATCTGGGCCGAAAGCGAACCCGGCAGGGGCAGCTCCTTTTATGTGTCGCTGCCTGCTCAGTAGGTCATCTATTATTCGGAACAATTACAAATTACAACCCTCATTGCAATTTGAAGGGTATTATTATATTTTTGGGTGAGCATTTTACTTAATCCTTTAGCCGACACCCATGATTATTACAAAAGTCAAACTTCTTCTGCTTTGCGCATTGGTTTTTCTTGTGAGTTGTACTGTTGTGATGCCTTGCAAAGGGCAGTCTTTAAGAGTAAATAGACAAGAAACGCCAATAGAAAAATTCCCCCAATTTATTAAGGTGAATTTTGTAAAGGTAAGTGCTTATACCTTTTACGAACCCTTAGAAATGCATATAAAAGATGACTTTATCATATGTCAAAATACTGATACCCCTGAAAATGGATACTGGTTTAACATCTTGAACAAACAAGGAAAAGTCGTTGATCGAAAATTCAAAAAGGGGAAAGGGCCTAATGAGGTTCTCAAGGCGGGAAGTAGTGGGTTTGACAACAACAGGTTTTGGCACTTTGACAGAGGTCTGAGAAAATTTTGGGTTGTTAATAGTGTTTTGCAGGATACCCCCAACCCAAAATCAAACTCAATTGATCTAATGGTTGGCCGAGCCAGGTATTATAACGACTCAACGATCATAACGAGAGGAGGAACAGGAACCAGTTACAAATACGATCTTTATGACTTCAAAAACAAAAAAATAATTGGAGGCTATGGCGACCTTAGTACCCTTTCAAAACTTGACGTATTTGACAATGGGTGGAACCCTCAGATGGAAAAAGAATATTTTGAAGGCGATTTCAAATTTAAGCCAGATAAAACAAAGTTCGTTGTCGGTTACTATTACTTTGATGTAATTGAAATATACCATGCAAAAGGTGATCTTATTAAGGCCATCAGAGGACCATTAAGATTATCGCCTGAATTTAGACTGTTTGCGACCAAAGAATATGCCGGTTTCGACAAACATCCGCAAACGATAGTTGCTTATACATATATTCAATGTACAGACAAATATATCTATGCCGCTTTTTCTGGTAATCAATTACATGGGGGCTCGCCATTCCATCCTAAAAAAAAATATGTCTTCAATTGGAACGGAGACTCCATAGCCATTCTGCAACTGAACCATCCAGTAATGTCATTTGTCATTGATGAAAAAGATAACACCATATATTCCGTTTCTGATAGTACTGGCGACTTTATAAAAGCTACTTTTTCAATTGAATAACTTAAAGATTTTTTCCATGCTTAACCTTTTCCTCCATCAATGGCTAGAAACCAAACGATCTTTATTTTGGCAAAAAAGTGTCTTTGTGAACATTCTTTCCGGGATTATGGGTCTTTACTTTCTGATCAACTTTTTATTATTAGGTTTTTATGCCGATGATTTGATTCAATCGGTTTATCAGGAGTCCAACACCATCCGGCTTTTTTCAGGCTTCATACTGTTCTATTATCTATTCGACTTATTTGCCCGGTTTATGGTGCAAAAAAATACTGTTTTGTCCATCCAACCCTATCTGATTCTTCCGGTGTCAAAACAAAGCTTGATCCATTACCCTCTGGTCAGAAGCATCTTTAGCTTTTTGAATGTCCTGGCATTATGCCTGATTATCCCCTATTTTGTGAAGGTGGTGGTACCTGGCACCAGTCCCGGTTTCGCTTCAAGTTGGTTCGCAACGCTTATCGCATTGATGTTTATCAACAATTTTATAATAATTGCCATTAAAAAGCTCGACGCCATTAACCCCATCCTCATATCAATTTTTATTGTTTCAATTGGTAGTCTGCTTTATCTGAACTTCAAAGACATCTTTAGTTTATCCACCCATTTTTCTGCAATGATCTTTTTCATTGCAGAAAAGCCCATCATGGTGGTGATACCGATCATGCTTTTGGCCATAAGCTATTATTTTGCCTTTAGTTCCTTGCGAAAAGGGCTTTACTCAGAAAGTCCCAACAACAGGGAAGCCGGAAGCCAGGGCACTTTTTCTTTTCTGACAAGGCGCGGTCAGGTGGCCAACCTGCTTGCTATCGAGTTAAAAATGATTTTTCGCAACAAAAGACCCAAAACAGCCTTACTTTATGGGGTGTTAATGATTCCTTACGGCTTACTTCTTTTGCAAAATAAAGCAGATGATTATTTCCTGATTCTTTTTATTGGGTTTATGATTATTTCCAGCATTCCAACAATGTATGCCCAGCTTGTCTTTTCATGGGAAAGTTCCCATTTAGATGGTTATTTGACCAACAATGTAACCATCGTAAACTACTTAAAATCAAAATATTTATTGATTGGCCTATTAACCATTACAAGCTACCTGTTGGCTCTCCCGCTCGTTTTAGTCCACCCCGAGTTGCTTAAAATCCATACGGCCATGTTATTCTATACCATTGGCGTATCATCTACAATTATCCTTACATTAGGTTGCTTTAAAAGAAAACCCATCAGTCTGGCCAAAAATCAGATGATCAATTATGAAGGGCTCAGCATCGTAGAATTTTTAATGATTTTTCCCTTATTGGGATTACCATCTATTATATACTTCATTTTGAATGCTTACGACCAATCAGCCTATGCCGAATATGGCATCGGCCTTGTTGGATTAGCAGGCATCGTTTTCAACCACCAACTATTGCAAGCCATTGGCCGGCTGTTTGTAAAAAACAAGTATGCTATGGGACAAGGTTTTAGAAAAAACTAATTATGATAGAGCTTTTAGAATTACAGAAAACTTACAGCGAAAAGACTGTATTATCAATCCAGCAACTGACCATCTCCACCGGAGAACTTGTTGGCTTAGTAGGGAATAACGGAGCCGGAAAAACAACCATGCTCAGTCTGATTCTGGACCTTATCAAACCCACAAAAGGGATGGCCAGAAGCAAGCAGAAGGATGTTTCAAAAACGGATAGTTGGAAAGCCTATACAGGTTCCTATTTGGGTGAAGGCTTTCTAATCCCATTTTTAACACCTCTTGAATTCCTGGACTATGTCGGTAATCTGCATGGTAAGAACAAAGCCGATTTAAGTGACTTTTTATCTGATGTCTCCGGCTTTTTCTCGGGTGACATGAACGCCAAAAAGTACATCCGGGACCTATCCATAGGCAATAAAAACAAAATAGGCATTCTGGCCGCTATTTATGCATCACCCGAAATATTGATCCTGGACGAGCCCTTTGCCAACCTGGATCCGGGCTCACAATCCTGGTTAAAACGAAAATTAACCGAACTCAACCAAAGGGGTGTTTCCGTATTGATGTCCAGCCATGACTTAAAACATGTGACCGATGTCTGCTCCAGAGTATTGCTACTGGATAACGGAAAAATCATTAAAGACATCCATGTTAGCAACACTGCCTTAATGGAGCTCGAAGCGTATTTCAGTATTCAATAATGCACTAAAAGTTAGGACGAAATCCCATTACCTACTCAAATCGAAACTTTAAATGATATGACCAGCAAAACCCTTATTTTTTTAGTGCTCATTATGATGTTGTTTGCATGTAGCAAAACTCCATCCCCTACATCCCTTGAAACATTGTTTAGTAAAAAACCTTCAATTGACATTGATTGTGAACCAGAAGAATCATCCCTGTTTTTTGGCCAGCCTGTTGAGATGGTTATTATTGACTCATTGTTGATCGTAAAAGATGCTTATGCCAATAATTATTTCTCAGTCATTAACCTTCAGAATCTTAAATTGATTAAGCGATTTGGTGTACATGGCAATGGACCTGATGAAATTATGTACCCCTCGAATTTAACAACCAACCATGAAAAAGTTTTAGGGTTTACCACCAAGAATCCAACAACATATTTAGAACTGAATATTTACCATCTAATAAATTCAACGGCTCCTACTTTCCAAAATACAATTTCCGTAGAGGATGAAATCCAATGGCCGTTTGATTTAATATTTTTTGGTGGAATTGGCAACTACATTGCCAAAGGAATGTTTACTAACGGGAAATATGGTATTATAAACAAAGACGGACATATCGAAAAGACCTTTGGCACGGTTCCCGAAAAATATGAAAACACGATTGAGAATCGACTACTAAACAGCGGCTATCAAGGTTATATCCAACCTCATCCCAAAGGAGATAAAATAGTACATTTATCAGCAGTGTGCGATCTGATTGATATAATTGATGCGGACTTGAACATCCAACGATTTCAAACCTATGATCCTGAACTTAAAGAAAAAATGGGCATGGTAGGTAGCAGTTCAAGCTCTCCTTATGGATTTACTTCATTGGGGGTTACTGAAGAATACATCTTCGGACTTTATTCAGGCAGGAACTTTAAAGATCATGGGGGTTATGCAAGATTTGGAAACAAGGTGTATGTGCTTGACTGGAAATTGAAACCAATTTGTGCTCTAAATTTTGAGACTGAAGTAGCAAGTATCGCTGTTGATGTGAACACGAATAAGCTTTATTATCTCACACTTATAGAAGATGAGATTAAGCTATGTTCCTGGGAGATAACCCTCTAAAATTCAGTTTGCTGAAATAAAACCCTTTAGAAAAAATAAAATCCTTACAACCACATGAAACCATTCACCTTTATAAGCCTATTTGTTCTTATTGCTATGATAGGATGCAATAATGAAAATCAATCACAAGTAAAAAGTTTTGATCTTGAGGATGTAAAAAGCATCAGTGTTGAACATTTAATTAAAGAAATCCCATTGGATTTTCTTGTTCGGTTTGGGGATTTTATGCTGACCGATGATTATTTGGTCTTTAATGATCAGGCATCCATCAATGAAAAGGGCATCCATTTGTTTGACAAAAACACATTTGAATTCATCACAAGTACCGAGATACATTAGGGGCTACGTTAACCGAGACCTCATGTCCATTTGTAATTATAACGGCGACTTACTTTTTAACGTCTCTGGTCCATTGATTAATGCTTTAAGCGAGGAATATGATGTCTCTGAATACTTCAAAGAAGTAGATTTGTATAACGACCTAGTACTTGCCTCCTATTTAGGTGGAAAAAGAGTGATCTTTGAAGAAGGTCAACAGCCTCAGTTTATCTCTCCATCCATGTTATTAGTCTTTAGTAGCGCTGGTGATCTAGTTAAAAGGATTGACGTTGGCCACACCTTCTCTTCCTTTTGCATTGATGAGGACAATGACCGAGTCATTCTTTATTTTGATGATCGTGAAAGCGCACTCGGTTATTTTTCTTTGAATGGCATTTTGAACTAGCTAACGATGGAATTATTTTGACGTAAATCAACAACTAAAATGGATATGCAAAAAACTAATATTGCCAGAAATATCGTAGTGATGCACCTAAAATATTCTTTGTGCACATTGCTTCTAACAATGACAGTTTTAGGCTGTATTAACAAAATTAAGGACACAGATTCTTCTCCTCAAATAACGGAAATCAATTTCGGGGAATTAAAAAAAGTGAAAAATTCAATTTTAAATATTGATCAAATCATTCGATTAAAACTATCTGATTCAACAGTTTTAGGAACCATAAATCAAGTGGAAGTATTCAATGACAAAATATATTTACTTGATGACAACTATTTATATGAATTCTCATTTGATGGTAAGTTTTTAAGGAAACTCAACAGGAAAGGCAATGGGCCTGGTGAGTTTATAATGCTTCATAGCTTTTTTATTGATCATGAGAATGGCAATCTATATTTGTATGACCCTATTGGAGGGCGATTACTTTCTTATGGAATACAACAATTTAACTTCATTCAGAATATTGAATTACCTTATCTGTCGCCATTCTCTTTTATAAAGGACTCAAAAAGTGATTTATTCATTTATTACTATAGCATAAGACCTTATGATGATTTACATACCCACCTGGTAATGAGCAATAAAGAAGGGATTGTAAAAAGTCATCTATTAAATGGAGAGAAGTCTGGACATCTAATGCATGGAGATCCTCGAAACATTTATTCCATAAATGGAATAGTCCGGTTATACCCCAATTTTTCAAATAAAATATACGAATTAAACAATGACTCCTTATTCACAAGATATAGTTTAGATTTTGGGCCCCATAGCTTCCCATCTGCAGAATTCTTTATGAGTTTTGATGATGAACGGCCATTAATGAAAGAACTTATTGTTGGAGATAGTAACTGGATTAGGTTAATGTATGTTTATGAGACCCAAAAATATTTGACTGTAAAATATTATATTAATCGTGAATTTTATGTGGCCTATTGGGATAAGGAATCAAATAAAAAACTTCATTTTAAGGCCAGTGACCTTGACGATGATCTCCGTATAGGAGGTAACTTTCCATTACCAATAGGGACCTATAATGATAAAATTATTGGTCTATTAAATCCATATACGATGGATATCAATCAAATAGAAAAACCGGATTTACTGTACTTAAAAAAAAGCGACTTGGAATCTCAAAACCCTATACTATTATTATACAAAATTGAACTGATGACTAATAATTAGAATAACAGGTGTTTGGCTTATGAAAATATTTGTTACACTGATTGCCACAGAGAAGAAACCGAGACACACCGAGTTTTAATATAATAATCTCAGTGAAACTCCTGAGTCTCTCCTTTACTCTCCGTGCAATCCATGAGAAAAAGATGATGTTTGTGAGTCATTTTTGAGTCCGGATACGAATATAAAATGGGTGTCTATAAATTTGACGGCCATGATAAAAAAATAATCTTTCACTTAATAAACCTTCTGAAATGCTTAAACTGTATCTATGCATAGTTGTACTTTTTGTAAGTACGTCCTTTCAAGGGCAAAGAATAAGAGTTAACGAAAATGAGACTCCTATAAAAAAATTTCCGAAAATTTTAACTGTGAAATTTCAAACGCTAAGAAGCTATACCCATTCTGAACCGAAAGAAATGCACCTAAAAGATAATTTAATTATTTGTCATAATTCAGAAACACAGGAAGATGGTTATTGGATGAATATACTAACAACACATGGAGAGCTTGTAGATAAAAAAGTTAAAAGAGGAAAAGGGCCCGATGAAATTTTACTAGCGGGAAGTAGTGGCTTCTACAATGATATGTTTTGGGTTTTTGACAGACCCTTAGGACGATTATGGTTCATGAAAAATTTTCTGGAAGGAGAATCAGATTTAATTGCATATTCGACTGATTTAAAAGTGCTGGGAGTTAGATACCTTAATAATTCCAGTTTAATAACATTCGGTTCAACAGGTTCAAGTAACAAGTACGATATTTATGATTTTAAGTCAAATAAAGTTATTAGAGGAGCTGGAAATTTTAATACTTTACCTAAATCTGTAGGGGTTAGAAATTCACAAAAAGAAGAATGGAATCCTCAGCCAGAAAAATTGTATTTCGAAGGAGATTATAAAGTAAAACCAGACGGAACCAAATTTGTCGCAGGCTGTTACTTTTTTGATGTTTTAGAGATATATCAAACTGATGGTAAGCTCATTAAGGCTATACGAGGGCCTTTGCATCTTAATCCTAATTTTAAAGTATTTAAGACTAATGAATATGCAGGTGTAGATCGTCCTCCGGATACGAGAGTAGGCTACTCATATATTTCTTGTTCTGATAAATATATTTACGCTGGTTTTTCCGGCAAGCCCATTATGGAAGATTCTCCTTTCCATTTTAAAAAAATATATGTATTTGACTGGGAAGGTGAATCAATCGCAATTCTTAATCTAAACCATCCAATAATGTCTTTCGTTTATGACGAAGAAGAAAAATCTATGTATGCCGTTTCCGGACGAAGTGGCGATCTTATCAAAGCTTCTTTTTCAATCGATGGTTCTGCTCAATAGAATTTGATATAGAGATAAGTGCAAAATTATACTGTCGAAGAAAAAAATATCTAAATGAATATCAAACAATTATTATGCTTAAGCATTGCTCTTGTCCTTAGCTCTTGCACCAGCCCCTCACAATCAGAGAAGGAGTTGCGTGAAGCCCTAAACGCAACATTGATCCTAGATTTTATTGACTCTGTATTACACAAGGATTCGACTATAGACTTCAACCTCTTTAGAGAGAAGCATGATTTTCTGTCTGTGGTATATCTACAAAACGGCTGCTTGCCTTGTTACCCCAAGTTTGTGGAGTGGCATAAAAAAATGGCCGAGATGGGTGATATTGCAAATTATTCTATCCTATTTGTACTTCAAACTGATAGCTATAATGATTTCATGTTGAATGTGCAGGAGTTAGGTGAGGCCATTGATGAAAAATACTACATCATCATTGATCCAGATCATCAGTTTGTTATTAACAACAGTCAAATTCCTGATTGGGTTCTAAACAGCTCCATGCTCATTGATTCAGAGAACAAAATTAAAATGGTGGGAGCGCCATGGGTCAATAAAGATATGAAGAACCTGTTTTTTAAAACAGTGAGCAATGAGCAGTAAACAGTTATCAATGATCAATAAATTATGTATATCGAATTGGTAACTGATGATAGACCCTTTTAAAAACCATTATGAAACATCTCACATTCCTTCTTATCGCAGTCATTTTCTACGCCTGCTCAACATCTCAGGCCGGAGATGCTGAATCGCACGAAACAGCTCGTTTGTCGCACGTAGAAACAACCACTACAGAAGTGGGTGTTGTGCCGGTGCGCAGTGGCGCTTTTGAGCAGGAACTGATCAGCAATGGCAAGCTTGAGGCTAGGCGCAAGGCGGTGGTGCCGTTTGCGGTGCAAGAGCAAATTATTGACGTTTCGGTGCGAGAGGGGCAATCTGTGGCTGCCGGACAAACACTGGGTAAGGTGGAGGCTTTCACCTTCCAAAAACGACTGAGTGATGCCACCAATGCTTATGATCAGGCCGTCATTGATTTGGAGGACCGCCTACTGGGACATGGATTTGCATTGAGCGATACCGCTTCGGTACCGGAAAGCATTCTTAAAATGGCTCTCATTCGAAGTAACTTCAACAATGCTGTATCAGCTCTGGAGGAGGCCAAGCGCAATCTGTCACAAACAACCATCACCAGTCCCATTAGTGGAACAATTGCCAATCTGGAAGCCAGTGAGCACAACCACTCTTCTGCTTATCCACATTTTTGTGAAATATTGGACATCAATTCCATGCACCTGGTGTTTCATTTACTCGAAACAGAAATGGGTCAGGTGCAAACCGGACAACAGGTGGAGCTTTTCCCTTTTGCCTTATCCGGTGAATCGTTCAAAGGAGCTGTGACAAGCATTAATCCTGCCGTGGACGACAAAGGAATGGTGCGCATAACTGCCACCGTACCCAACCCTAAACAGCGACTGATGGACGGGATGAATGCCCGGGTTCTGTTGAAAAATGCTGTGCCTGACTGTCTCATCATTCCAAAGGAAGCAGTCCTGTATCGCCAAAACCGTAAGGTTGTGTTTATTTTTGAAGAGGGAAAAGCTATTTGGAAATACGTGGAAACGAGTCACGAAAATTCGACCCATGTGGCCATATCAGACGGATTGGAAGAGGGGATGGAGGTGATTGTGGAGAATAATTTGAATTTGGCACACGAAAGTAAGGTATCAGTGAACAATGAACAGTAAACAATGATCAGTGAACAGTGAACAGTGATCAAATAAACTGCTAACTGATGACTGATAACTGATGACTGATAACTGATAACTGGTAACTGACAAATTATGAAAGAAAGCATAGCATATATTAAAGCTTTTACTTTAGCAAAAGAAATTTATCATTATTGCAAGCAGCTAAAAGAAGTGAAAAAAGAATATGACCTTTCAAGACAGTTGTTAAGAAGTGGGACATCTATTGGTGCAAACCTTGCTGAAGCAAATGGTGCTATTTCGAAACCAGATTTTTCAGCTAAAATTAGCATCGCATATAAAGAATGTCTTGAGACTCAATTCTGGCTAAAATTGCTTAAGGAAGTTAATCTAATCGAAGAAATTCCCTATAATTCCTTATTCGAAAAAGCCGATGAAATTGGAAGAATACTATTCGCTATACTAAAAACAACAAGAATTAAGGATCAGTGAACAGTTATCAATAAACAATAACTAGTAACTGATGACTGCTAACTGATGACTGTTAACTGAACACTGCTAACTGAATCATGAAAAACTCCTTCTCCATCAACATCATCTTCCTCCTCCTAACCATCATTGGTCTGGCTTTGGTGTCGCGTTTACCGGTGCAATTGCAGCCTGATAAACAGGGGGATGCTGTAAATGTGAGTTTTTGGTGGCATGGCATGGGGGCCGAAGTGATTGAGCGGGAAGTGACCTCGCCCATTGAAGGCACGCTGTCGGCTTTGCGGGGCGTAAAGGACATTTCATCCCGCTCGTATAAGGACAAGGGGGAGGTAACGCTTGTCTTTAAAAAAGGAACGGACATGGATGCCGCACGCTTTGAAGTGGCCTCGCTTATGCGGAGTATTCATTCGCGCTTACCTGAAGGGGTGCAGCTACCACAGGTCAGCTACAGCGGGGGAAGTGGTGAAGATGATCCCTTGCTAATGGTTTACACCATCAACGGGGAAGGCAGCAGCTATTCACTTCAGGAATATGTTTCGCGATATGTTGTGCCACGCATCAGCTATTTGAACGCTATCAGCAGTGCGGCCGTTACCGGAGCCACCCCTCTCGAATGGGAACTGGCCTACGATAAGCACCTGCTTAAGCGCTACGGCGTATCGGTCAGCGACCTGCAAAATGCCATTCAAAAACACCTGGCACGCAACGAACTGGGGCAATCGACCATCAGGCGAGGCGACAGTGAGGAAACCATTCACCTTACTTTTAGCAGCAGTGATTCGGATATCTTGCAATGGGATAAAGTAGTAATTGCCAAATCAGGCAATCGCATTGTTCGCCTGACCGATTTGGTCACTCCCATGCTTAAAGAAACGGTGCCCCACTCCTACTTTCGGGTAAATGGACTAAATACCGTTTATCTGGTGATTCATTCTACCAAAGGCGCCAATCAAATGGCTTTGGCCACAGAAGTAAAAACGGTCATTGACGACCTGAAGCACGGATTTCCGCAGAACTTTTCGATGCTGGTCAATTATGATGCTTCGGAACACATTCAAACGGAAGTTAAAAAAATAACTTCCCGTGCCCTGCTGGCCATCATCATATTGTTGCTTTTTGTATTGCTCATCAGTCGCAGGTGGCGCTACTTGTTTATTATAGCACTTAGTCTGTTCGCCAATTTAAGCATAGCCGTGATATTCTACTACATGCTGGGCATTGAGATACACCTTTACAGTCTGGCCGGTATCACCGTCTCCCTGGGCATGATCATCGATAATACCATAGTGATGGCCGATCACCTGCGCCATTCCGGTAACCGCAAGGCATTTTTGGCCATACTGGCCGCCACACTCACCACTATGGGCGCCATGACGGTTATCTTTTTTCTCAAAGAAGAGCAGCGGCTGAATCTGGTAGATTTTGCCATTGTTTTGCTAGTCAATCTAAGTGTTTCGCTGGCCGTGGCCCTCTTTTTTGTACCTGCTCTGTTACATCAGCTCCCCCTGAATGCCAACCGCAAGAAAAGGATCATTCGTCGTAAACGAAGGGTGGTAAGGGTGAGTAAAAGATACGGTCGCTTTTTGCGCTTTGGATTAAGATGGCGATGGACTTTTATTGTGTTTTTTGTATGGTCTTTTGGTTGGCCTGTATTCTTATTGCCCGATAAAATTGAAACCAAGGAAGACGAAGAACCTGCGTGGCATGTAGATCTTTACAACAAGACGCTCGGCAACCAGAACTACCTCGATACCGTTAAACCATGGGTCAATAAAATCCTGGGCGGCAGCTGGTACTACTTCTCCAATTATTATTCGAGCCAGAATTTCAACTGGGATGATTCCCGGACAAGGCTCTGGGCAAGCGGGAGTATGCCGGATGGATCAACCATCCATCAAATGAATGAGGTTTTTATAGGGCTGGAGAATTTTTTGGCCGGATTTGAAGAGGTAGATATGTTCACGTCCAACATCCATAGCGTTGACCATGCAACCATTGAAATAGCCTTTAAACCTGAATTTGAAAACAGTGCCTTTCCGCATCAGCTCAAAAACGAACTCATCAGACAAGCGATTGGGATCGGCAGTGCCGATTTCTCTATTTATGGTGTAGGACAGGGATTTAGCAATGCATCGTATGATGGAATGAGGAACAACTTACTCCAGCTGAAGGGCTACAATTACGACTTGCTGTTACAGCAGGCAGATCGGCTTAAGGACACACTGCTGACTAACCCTCGGATTCAGGAGGTGATTGTGCAGACCGGCGTATCATGGCGGGGGAAGCCCCGTTATGAATTTGTCATGGGTCTCCACAGCGACAAGCTGGAAGAAGTCGGCAGTTCCCTTGGGAATCTGTATGCCAGTCTGCTTTTCGTTACGCCCAACGACTTAATTGCGGGATACATTCCCGGCAAGGACGGTTTGGTATCCGTTTCTCTAAGAAAAATCAATAAAAACCAGACCTCTGTATGGGATATGGAAAACAATCTGCTGGCATCTCCTGAGACATCCTACCGCCTCAAAGAAGTGGGATGGCTTAAAAGGGAACGGACAGGGGATGTTATTCGCAAACACAATCAGCAATACGAACTCAATGTAGAGTATGATTTCATCGGCCCATTTGAACTGAACCGTCGGGTACGGGAAAGGTATGTGGAAGAGGTTCGTGAGGGGCTACCGATGGGCTTCTCCATTCACGATGCCAGTAACTGGTGGGGCTGGGACAAAGACGAAAAATCGCAATACTGGCTGTTGCTGATTGTGCTGGCCGTTATTTTTGTAATGTGTGCCATCCTCTTTGAATCCTTGTTGCAACCCTTGGCCGTGATTTCAGCCATTCCGATTTCGTTTATTGGTTTGTTTCTCACTTTTGGGTTGTTCAAAATCAATTTTGACCAGGGCGGTTATGCAGCTATGATACTGCTGTGTGGACTGACAGTCAACGCCGCCCTTTATATAATTAACGATTACAACAACTTAAAGAAAAGACATAATAACCAAAGCAAATTGCAACTGTTTTTAAAAGCTTATAACCACAAAATCATACCCATCATCCTCACTACCCTCTCCACCATTATGGGACTGTTGCCCTTTTTGTTGGCCGGGAAAGATGAAGGTTTCTGGTTTTCACTAGCTGCCGGGGCTACCGGAGGGTTGATTTTTTCGCTGGTGGCGGTGGTGGTTTGGTTGCCTTTAATAATGATCAAGGAACAGTGAGCAATGATCAGTCATCAATGATCAGTAAACAATGATCAGTTATCAATGAAATAACAAACTAATGGCTGGTAACTGATGACTGGTAACTGATGACTGATGACTGATAACTGTTAACTGGTAACTGATAACTGATAACTGAACATGATAGAATTTTTAATTCGCCGACCAATTGCCGTCATAATGACTTTCGTGGCCATTCTCACGCTGGGATTGGTGGCTACGGGTTTGTTGCCGGTTTCGTTGATGCCGGATATTGACATTCCGGAAATTACCATTCAGGTTAACCGTCCGGGAGAGTCGGTGCGGCAGGTAGAAGATGGCATTGTGGCGCCGATGCGGTACCACCTGATGCAGATACCCCACTTGGATGACATGACCAGTGAGAGTCGAGATGGCCGGGCGCTGATCCGCTTACGCTTTAAGTATGGAGCGGATATCAACTATGCTTTTATTGATGTCAATGAAAAGGTGGATGCGGCCATGCGCAATTTGCCTGCCGACATGGAACGGCCGGCCATCATCAAAGCCTCGGCTTCCGATTTACCAGTGTTTTACATCAATCTCTGGAAGGAAGGCGCCGATGAGGGGCAGTTCATGGAATTGAGTAATTTGGCGCGATCGGTCATGATTAAGCGTCTGGAGCAACTGCCCGAAGTGGCCATGGTAGATGTTACCGGTCATCTGGAACCTGAGCTATTCATCGAACCCAATGAGCCCTTGCTTCAATCGCTGGGATTGACCCACCATGACATCACAAGAGCCCTGGAGCAGAACAACCTGTCGCTGGGATCGCTGCAGGTAACGGATGGACAGTACCTCTTCAACATCCGGTTTTCCAATGCCTTGCGCACCGTTGAGGATGTGAAGGATATTCGCCTTAGAGTAGGCACACGATTTATGAAGCTGCAAGAATTGGCGCATATAGGATTGCGGGCCCGACAGCAGGAGGGCGCCTTTTTAACCGGTACGCAAGCGGCCCTTTCTCTGGCAGTGATCAAGCAATCAGACGCCCGCATGGACGATCTGAAAAAGAGCGTTCACGGTATGCTGGAAAGGTTCGGATGGGATTACCCGGAAATAAAATTCCAAATCATCCGTGACCAGACCGCCCTACTGGATCACTCCATCAGCAACCTTCAAGTGAACCTGCTGTTTGGGGGAATTCTGGCCTTCATTATCTTATTTTTCTTTTTGAAAGATGGCCGGGCGCCCTGGCTCATTGGCATATCCATACCTACCGCTCTGGTAATTAGTCTGCTCTTTTTTCACCTGGCTGGATTGTCCATCAACATCATCTCCCTTTCGGGCTTAATACTTGGTGTGGGCATGATGATTGACAATTCCATCATTGTCATTGACAATATTACCCAGTACACCGAAAAAGGCGAAACGCTGGCCAAATCCTGTATCAGGGGCACCAACGAAATCATACGCCCACTTATATCCTCAGTACTGACCACCTGCGCAGTTTTTGTTCCTTTGATTTTTCTGAGCGGGATTTCCGGCGCTTTGTTTTATGATCAGGCTGTGGCCGTAGCCATTGGTTTGGTATCATCTCTTATCGTTTCCATTACCCTTATTCCAGTCCTGTACCACCTGTTTAGTGCAAGGGCCGAACGCAGCGGAAAACTCAGAAAGGGAAGAATTACCCTTGCCCTCCAGAAACTTAACCTGTTCAAAACAGAAGACAGCTACGAAAAAAGCTTTGAGTGGGTTTTTAAATACCGCAAATCATGTATCATCGGCTTTTTGGTGCTTATGGTGCCTGCCTTTCTTTTGGGATGGCTACTGCCAAGGGAGCGTTTCCCAACTTTCAATCACAATGATGTGTTGATTTCGATCGACTGGAATGAGCGCATCAACCTGCAGGAAAATCGCCAACGTCTGGAAAAAATCAATATTAACATCGCTGATTTAGTCCAGACAGCCACCACTTACGCAGGCACCCAAAAATACTTGTTGCATAAAGATTTGGACCAATCCGTTTCAGAAGCTCTGCTTTATTTCGACTGTAACAACGAGGAAGATTTAAGGCTCTTGCAGGATAAGATGTCCGAAATAATTGCTCAGGAATGGCCTAAAGCCATTCTTGAATTCCGCGTTCCGGAAACCATCTTCGAAAAACTCTTTCAGCAGGACGAGGCTTTTCTGGTGGCTAAAATCAGTGACAATCAAGAGCGGGGTGTACCGGATCTCTCGCGTATGAATGAGATGGCATCGCATCTGAAAACATCATTTCCGAATGCAGGGATCATGCCGCCTGCTTCGGAAACTTATATTGAAATTACTGCTTCACCGGAAATGCTGGTGTTGTATGACGTGGAGCACAATGTATTGTATGAGCGACTGCGTGCGGCTTTGAACGCCTGGCAGGTAGGAGTGCTGCACACAGGTTCGCAATACATTCCCATGGTGATTGGTAACCTTCCGGTGCCGGTAGACAAAATGCTGGATGAGCTCATGGTAGTCAATCGCCATAACCTGAAAATTCCGGTTAAGGCACTGGTGAGCACCCGCATCAAGGATGATTACAAAACTCTACTGGGCAGTGCACAGGGTGCTTATGTGCCTATCAACATTTTTTCTGTACCCAATGGTGATGCTCAGGCATTTATGGGTCGCGTTACGCAGGAATTGAAAAAGAAGTATGATGTAGACACCTCCTTTAGTGGCAGTTGGTTTGGATCCAGAAAACTGATGCAAGAGCTGTTGATTGTCTTGCTCATTTCCCTGTCCCTGCTCTATTTTATTCTGGCCGCCCAGTTTGAATCGCTTCGTCAGCCGCTGATCTTATTGCTGGAAGTTCCCATTGACATTGCCGGGGCACTTTTCCTGTTATGGGTTTTCGGCGGGACTATTAACATCATGTCGATGATAGGGATTATTGTTATGAGTGGAATTATAGTGAACGATTCCATTCTAAAAATAGACACCATTAACCGACTGCGCCGTGAAGGCATGCCCATTCTGGAAGCAATAAAAGAAGGCGGGCATCGACGCCTTAAGCCGATCATAATGACCAGCATAACCACCATATTAGCCCTTGTTCCAGTCATTTGGGGCAGCGGCATGGGCAGCGAGCTGCAGAAACCCTTGGCACTTACCGTTATTGGCGGAATGGTGTTGGGTACGTTTGTAAGTTTGTACTTTATTCCGTTGTGTTATTACTATTTGTGCAAAAAATCAGTGAGCAGTTATCAATGAGCAATGAACAGTTGGGAGTTGGGGGTTTAGGGTTTAGGGTTGGGGAAGACAATTATGTGGCTGACGAGCAACTAATTACCCCCAACTATAAACTATCAACAATAAACTAAAAACTATCAACCATAAACCATCAACTAAAAACTATCAACCATAAACTAAAAACTATTTTCTGAAATGAAAAAAACAACCATACTATCCTTACTCTTTCTTGTTTTCCAGAACTTCGTTTGTTTTTCTCAGGGAAGCATTCGTTTGTCTTTAAACGATGCCTTAAAACTGGCGCAGGAGCAATCGTTGCAAACCTTCCTGAATAAGCACTATTATATGGCTGATTACTGGGCCTATCGGAGCTTTAAGGCCGATTTGCTGCCTTCGGTAAACCTGAGGGCCACACCATTGGCCTACTCCAATGCCTCACAACTCAGATATAATTCTGAGAATCAGGTCGATGAATTCATCCGAATAGAGAATCTGCGTTCGGACCTTAATCTTAATATATCTCAGAAAGTAGCTGTAACCGGGGGAACTTTTTTTGTGCAGTCGGAACTGGGTCGCATCGAAAACTATGGCCAAAATGAATATACCCAATATTCGTCACGGCCATTCAGAATTGGGTATCAACAAGCGCTATTCGGATTCAATGCCATGAAGTGGCAGCGAAAAATAGAGCCTCTGCTATTTGAAAAGGCCAAACAGGAATACCTGCTTTCCACAGAAAATATGCATCAAACAACTATCAATTACTTTTTTGGACTGGTAGGTGCCTACATTCAAATGGAGATTGCTCAGACCAATATGCAAAACACGGAGAAACTGCTCAAAGTGGCGCATAGCAGGTTTGACCTGGGAACAGTGTCGCGCGAGGAGCTTTTGGACCTTCGACTCTCCAACAACAATGCACAGATTAATCTGCAGCAGGCCGGTCTCAACTACCGGGAGGCCAAGGAAAACCTGCTCAACTTCCTGATGCTACCGGTTGATATTGAACTGGAAACCATCATTCCTGAAAATACGCCGGTATCTGAAGTGGATATCCAACTTGTTTTACAAAAGGCACTGGATAATAACCCGGAGATTTTGCAGCTTGAGCATAGCATGCTCGAAAGCAGGCGCCATGTAGAACAGGCTAACAAGGCCAGACATTTTCAGGCAGATGTGGATGTTTCTTACGGTATGAGTAAGGACGATGGCAACTATCTGGAAAGTGGACAGCTGAAAAATGTATACCGTCCTGAATTTGAAAACTACCGACAATTAACCTTAGGCATCAACATCCCCATTCTGGATTGGGGCCGCAGCAAAGGACAGTATGAAATGGCCAAATCCCGCCACGAAATTGTCCAGGTAGCTGGCCGGCAATCCCTGCAACAATTTAAGCAAAACGCCGTTACCCGGGCCATCGCTTTTAACATCCAGAAATCTCGTGTGGAGTCGGCGGCGTTGTCGGACACCCTGGCCAACGAAAGCTATGAACTGACCATGACCAGGTTCAGTACCGGACAAGCGGATGTATTGCGTCTAACATCTTCACAAAATGCCAAGGACAATGCACGCTTACAATACATCAATGCGCTGGCCGACTACTGGAAATACTACTACACCCTTCGGCAATTAACCTTGTTCGATTTTGAAAATAACAGCAATATAGAATTTGACGAAGACAAAATTCTGGGCTTATAAACTTCGTACCCTAAACCTTTAAATAACGGACGATTTCACAATGAAAAAAGCATTGAATTATTTCCTCATCACCATGGTGATCCTGCATGTTTTTTTGGGTACGTGGTGGCTTGCTGTGTCATGGGCGGTGGCGCTGGGCATATATTGGATATGCACGTCCTTGTCAACGGCAGCCGTCAAATTCAGACAATGCGCGTTGTTAAGCTATCCCCTTCTAATCATTGGTTCTGTTGTAGCTGCCATTTTTTTTAAAACGCTCTTTTTCGGCATTTACAAAATCCCGTCTGGCTCCATGGAAAATACCATTTCAACAGGCGATGTGGTGTGGGTTAATAATCTGGTCTATGGACCCCGATTGCCCTATTCGCCCTATGAAATATCCTGGGTCAACGTTTTAATATGGCTATGGGAAGGAAAAGAAGGTGATGTGAAGAAAAGATGGTGGAAATACAACAGGCTTAAAGGCTACGCTTCGCCCAAAAACGGTCAGGTGGCGGTTTTTAATCACCCACATAGCGGTGACATCTTTATTAAGCGAATAGCGGCAATACCGGGAGACACGCTGCAAATAATTGAGGGAACACTGTACATCAACGGCCGAAAAAAAGAAGCACCTTCCAACGCCATTTTTTATTCAAAGGCTCTCTTCAGTAATTCACGCGAGGGCAATGAAATTCTGGACAGCCTTAACATATCAATGTTTCACCACTACGCCACTAATGAAAGTGTCACGTTCAACGGACATTTAACTCCTTCGGATCTTAAAAATCTTAGAATGCATCCCAGGGTTTTAGAAGCCGGCATTGACCCGGTTCGGCCAGACACAGCATGGACTGTTTATCCCTGGTCGGAAGCGCTCAACTGGAACATTGACAACTACGGCCCCTACATTTTACCCTACAGTGGTATGGCCATCGAGAAGAATGTGCACAATTTATCCGTGTATGGCCACCTGATTAACGAAGAAGCCCAAGATGGCGCACAAAGCGACAGCGATGATTCGAAGGTATTTGTATTTAAACACGATTACTATTTTCTAATGGGCGATAACTTTCACGATAGCCAGGACTCCCGTTATTTTGGACCCGTGAGGGAAGAATACATTATAGGGAAAGCCTCCTTCATCTTTTATTCAAATTCAAAAAAACAAACCAATAGGTTTCGGCTTTTCAGACTGCTTGGCTCATAAACTTTACTGTTTACTCGTGTTCCTGGAATTAAAGGCGCAACCCGATAAAGAAAATGTTGTTGTTTTAAAACATATCCGTTTTCTTTGTTGTTCAACCATCACATACATTTTATGTTGTCATTTGCATAATAGAAATATTCAAAAACCAATTACCGTGAAGCTGATATCCTGGAACGTCAACGGCATTCGTGCCATTGCACAAAAAAACTTTTTTGAGGACATAAGGGCGCTGGCACCTGATATACTGTGCCTACAGGAGACCAAGGCGCAGGATGACCAGGTCCTGATAGCCCTGGCCCAAATGGAAGACTACCATCTTTACAGCAATTCTGCCGGCCGCAAGGGCTATTCAGGGACAGCCATCCTGAGCAAGGCCCAGCCATTGTCGGTCACCAACAATATTGGCATGGCCGACCATGACACGGAAGGCCGGGTCATCTGTGCCGAGTACGAGCAGTTCTATCTGATCAATGTGTATGTGCCCAATTCGGGGAACGACCTGAGGCGTTTGGCCTACCGTCAACTGTGGGATCTGGCCTTTTTCAACTTCCTGAAAAGGCTGGAGGAGAAAAAGCCTGTGATTGTCTGTGGCGATTTTAACGTGGCGCACAAAGCCATTGACCTGGCACGGCCCAAGGCGAATTATAACAAGTCGGCCGGCTTTATGCAGGAGGAAATTGACGGCATGGACCGCTTTACGGTCGGAGGATTGAAAGATACTTTTCGCCACTTTTATCCCGACATGCCGGACCGCTATACATGGTGGAGCTACCGCGCAGGTGCACGGGGCAAGAATGTAGGCTGGAGAATCGATTACTTTTTGGTGAGTGAAGCTTTTTTACCTCAGGTAAAAAAGGCGGATATTCTTGATTATATAATGGGGAGTGATCACTGTCCGGTTCTTCTGGAAATATAAATGTCATTTTTTAACCGGCTGCGATTCTTCTATACCAGCAATTTTCCATTACTTTTGCAGGCATGATAGAGCTTTTGTTGAATCCGCTCCATGTTAGCCCTTTTGTATGGCTGGCCACATTTGCTTGTGCCTTTATCAACGGTCTTTCGAAAGGCGGTCTGAAGGGCTTAAGCATGGTGACGGTTCCTGCCATGGTTTTTTTGTACGGAGGCATGGCTTCAACGGGACTTCTGCTGCCCATTCTTATCTTTTCGGACATGCTGGCTTTTCGGATGTACCGGAAAAGCGCCCAATGGAGTCAGGTGAAAAAGCTGTTGCCATGGGTGCTTCCGGGTTTGCTGATTGCTGTTGTTTTGGGCAAATTCATTCATGACGGAACCTTTAGGGATATAATTGCCATACTTATTATTGTGAGTCTGGGCATCCTGCTCTTTTTTGATTTTTTTGGCAAAAAAATCAACCTCTCAAAATCACCAATTCTTTCGGCCACCACTGGTTTTTTGGGTGGCTTTGCTTCCATGATTGGCAACGCAGCGGGTCCCATTTTCAACC
>DHVH01000251.1 GCA_002412555.1 Marinilabiliaceae bacterium UBA5213
AACATATAAGTGTTTTATCCTTTGTTTCGACAATATAGGAAAAAAAGCCTTAATTGAATTAAGACCTCAATTGTTGAGAATTTTTGACAAAGAAATAAAGGATAAAACATCGTTGAACGAAGGCGCTGGCCTCTATGGGCCCTTGATGGTTATTTTCTTCGCTACAGGAAGTTTTTTTTGAGACACTCTAGTTTTTAAGCAAGGAAATATTAAGACCTCCACCGTTTGTGTTTCTATTGGGGCATAATTATCCCATTACTGCTCATTTTGCAGTTTGAAATATGTGATTTTATTTTCAAAGAACGCTTCGATATATTAAGATTCATTCCCTTTGAATCAGTGTTCTTTTTCTTTTCATAAACCCTTTATTGCACGCTGAACATCGTGCAGGATCCTTTCTTATTAACTCTCTGAGCACCTCGTAAGTGCTTAATCCTTCAAATTGTGCCAGCCATATGGCTTTTCCAATTAGTGCAATGGCCTGTTCCCGCTTGGTGTATATGTTTGCAGTTGCCAGAATTCCCATGTAACGAATCTTATAATACCCCTGGGGTAATATGTGCTGAAGAAATCGACGTGAAAATTCAAGTGTAGATAACTGCATTGTTTTTTTTTGGTACCTACCTTGTCGGTAATCCTTGTAACGAAAACTGACTTTTTCATTTTCTATTGAAGCTATTCTGCTGTTGGAAATCGCTACTCTATGGGTGTACCGGCCCAGATATTTTAAAACACTGGTCATGCCTCCCAGTGCTTTTTTGCAATATACATTCCATCGATTTTCATAGAGTTGTTTCTTTAACGGCTCAAATCCATTATATCCATCAGGAACTTTTAATTGGTTATTACTGAGAAGCACCTTTAATTGCTTCATCAGAATCCCTCTAAACATGGATGATAAAGCCTTTACTGGCACAAAAAACTTCTTAGGAGCCTCAATCCATTCCATGCCGTCTTCTGATAAGCCACCCCCCGGGACAAGCATATGGATATGTGGATGATAAGTGAGGGTTTGTCCCCAAGTGTGTAACACCGCAACGGCTCCAACTTCTGCCCCTAAAAACTTGGGATTGTTTCCGGCATTTTTTAATGCCAACCAGGCCGATTTAAAGAGAAGATCGTAGCAAATGGCCTGATTACTGTAAAAGAGCTGATGCAAGCTATTCGGAATTGTAAATACTACATGAAAATAGCGGCCAGGCATGAGTCTGCTTTGAAGTTTATCGACCCATTTTTCTTGCTTAATAAACTGACATTTCGGGCAATGTCGATTACGACAAGAGTTGTATGATTGCTCTGTATGCCCACAAGCATTGCATTGATTGATATGTCCACCGGCATCTTTTGTGCGACAGCGGATTAATGCATCTAATGCTTTTTGCTGCGTATGGCAAAGGTTATACGTCTTTTCTATTTGAGATTGACAAGTCCGTAATACGTCTGCCACTTCTGTTTGTTGTTTTTGATTGAGTGTGGCTTCCATAATCACACTTGGCGAGTTTTAACATGGTGCGATGCTTTACATTTTGATGCGCATCAAGTAATGCAGCAATTTGAATTTTTCTTGCATGCAGGGGGGCTTTTTAGTTTGAATGGGTTTTTAGTTGACAAGAAAACCGGAGAGGCCGGTTTGGAGAACAAACTCGCCAAATATTGTTTTGTCTGCTGTGCGGTAGCTCACCCGGCCGCCTATGCTAAAGGGCAGCACAAACCTGAAAAAGTGGGAGTCGGCGTGCAGTTCAATACCGTAACTGGCAGGGGTGGAGCTGAAGGTGGATTTGAGGTTGGTTTCCATGCTTACGCGGCTGTATTGGGCGTAGGCTTGGTCGTAAAACATATGCATGCGCAGTCGCTTAACGTACATGAATTTACCCAGCGAATAGTCCGGGTTCCACAGTGGCAGCATGTAGGTGGCTCTTAGAAGGTACAACTGGTCATTTTCAAGAAAGGAGTAACCCCGGGGATAGCCAACAATATTGCTAAAGCGGTTGTGATGGTAATAGTCCCCAGAGGTCTCAATGGCTTCTCCCCACTGCTTTTTCTGAAAGTCGTTACTGAGTGAAACGGCATGGTGCCGGCCTGCTCCCGGCAGGTAGAGGCGACTCAAAAACCCAATGATGCTGCCGTTTTCGTATGTGCCCCATGGCGAATGCCGGTAAAACAGGTTGACGGCCTGGCCAAAACGTGTACCCACATCGCGTGATGTGCCCCGTCTGATATTTTGAAAACTGAGATTGTACTCCATGCCGTAGAAGTCCATCCTTGGGTTGACGTAGTGGGTTGTGGTGCCTGTGGCGACCAGGGCATCACCTACCCTACGGTATTGGGTAAGTGGATAGGCTATTTCAGACCTTTGCTGCCAGGTGAGTCGGGTTCCTGCCTCAAAATAGCGTGCATAATGACCGCGGCTGATGTTGAAGGGGATTTTTGCACCGGCTTTTAAGTAATGATATTGGATGGTCTGACGGGTATGGATGCCATAAACGAAATCGTCTTCTCCAATGGTGTAGTATCCTTCCCTTTCAAAGGAGGTGTCACCAAAGCTGTAATCCAGATCGAAAATGGGATAGAGTCCACGGTAGGTGAGGTTGAGGTTGTATTTTTCGGTTTCGTAAGCGGGGTTGGCATTATAACCGGCGGTTATAATGGTGGTTCCCAACAGGTTTTGCGACATGACCGACAAGCCGGTGTAAAGGGTTTCATCGCTAAAATCTACAAAGGCCGGCGCCCAGCTGTGAACATTCAACAGGTTCCATTTGCTGTATTTTTCAACGGAGTAGGGGGCCGCCGCCGCTTCCGTGTTGTTTTCCTCGATAGGTTCCTGATGGCTGAGATCTTCGACCAGTTGATGGATCATGGACGTCGGTCCCTCATGGGTCTTTAGAAGGCTGGAGTCGGCATGAATAACAGGGCGAGGGCCTTTTTCGCTATAGGCTGTATAGATGAGTTGTTGACCATTGGGGGTGACTGTTGCGTAGGCCGCCCCAAAAGGGGTGGCTGTTACTTGGCGGGTCTCCCCGCTAAGGGTGTCGAAAAGGAATATTTCATCGCCATAATTTCCCTGTGCAGTGTAAAAAATCTGGTCTCCGCTTTGTTGCGGATGCCGATACTCGTCGTAATTCCAGGGTGTGAGTCGCCGCCATTTAACGCCCTGGGGCGTTAAATTAAATAAAGCCTTCCCATTTGGCGAAAGCAAAACTGTCACCAGATTTTCTCCATTGTGGTTCCACGATGGCGTGAGGGCAAAATAATTTTCTGGGGTAGCCATCCGCTGGAGGCACTCGCCGCTTTCTGCATCTATCAAAACTATAAAGAACTGGTAATCGGGCGTTACCTCCACAGCCGCTATCAAATTCTTTTGCGTATGCAGGGTGGGGGCAAAATAGTAAGATTGGCGGGTGATGGTTTTAGTCTCTCCGGTCTTCAAATCGTGGGTGCGGAGGACCGACCACGACTCGTGCTCCCAACGCGGGTGGTATTGCAGCTCGCTCCAGACTACCAAGTCTTGGTTGGCCGAAAGGGGCTCGTTTTCACGCGGACCGGTAAAAGCAAGGGTGGTGGTTTGGCCGCTGGGGATATGGATGGACACAATTTGCGAGCGTTTGCCGGGACCGCGCAGTTCCGCAATCAGGGTGCTGTCGTTGATGGCTACCGGAGAAAGGTAACGCAGGTAATCGTCCTCCGGCACTTCGATCGCTTGTGCTTTGGTGGCGGTTTGTTGGTGCTTTTCAGTCTCCCATTCCTCTCTGATTTGCTCAAACATTTGTTGGTACAATTGTTTTTGGTTCATTCCGGTGGCACGTTTAATACCTGTATGAAAGGCGCGGAGGTTCCAGCTATTTCTGCCCACATATTGGAGGGTGTTTTCCCACAGCTCAGGACCATACTGTTGTCGGGCTTTGGCGGTAAGCAGGTAGCCCATTTTGTAATAGTCGGGCACATAATCCTTGTATGAGCCGAGGTAGGCCTTGTCGTACGAGAAAGCACCCCGCCTTAACAACTGAGCCTTCAACTCATTGTTGAAAGCGTGCGAACGGCCACGTCCGCTTTGCGTCAACGTGGTTTCTGCAATGACCGCATCCCCTTCGAGGAACCACATGGGCAGGTAAAGTCCCAGCACACCGCCGGTGGCTTGCTGACCAAAGAGGAAGGACAGCCATTTGGTAAATCCTTGGTTCAGCTTGTCAATTTGCACCACGTGACGGTATTCGTGAATGGCCAAATGTTCCAGCCAATCGGTCGATTGAAGATATTGAGAAGGCATGGTGTAAAACTCCGAACGCTTGGGCGCCCAGGAAACAAAGCCGTTGGAATAGGCCGAGTGGTTGTGCAGCAAAAGCGAAATTCTTTTGGGCCGATGGTTAAGGGTGCCGGAGATATGGGGAGCCACGCTGTCCATAAAAGCCGCTAGTCGAAGTGCCTCCTTTTCCATGCTTTCTTCGAATACCAGTTGCACGACCGGTGTCTTTACCTGCCGCCATTTAAGACGCGCCGGATCACTGCCCGGGCTATAGTATTGCGCCGAAGAACAAATTGATAAAAATAAAAGCCAGCCAACAAAAATTCCCCTCATATAATATGTGTATCGCAGCATTATTCAACCAAAGATAATTGTCCGAATATAACAATTCAGATTCTTTTTTGGCTAAAATGGGTCAGGATTTGTTTTGACAAGGTGGTTAATGAGGCATTGAAATATTCATTTTTTTATCTTAAATTAACCGACTACACACTAACCAAATAATATTCTGATGAAGACTGTAGTAACAATTTTAACAATCCCATTGTTATGGGTGTTATACGCATGTGATATGCAACAAACCGAAACGGTGCCTCCCTTGATTGATCGGGAGGTTTTCTTTGACGATCCGGTGATTGCCGGTGGTCAGATTTCGCCCGATGGGGCATATATTTCTTTTTTAAAGCCCTACGAAGGCACCCGCAATATTTGGGTTAAGCCTTTAGATGCTCCGTTTGAGGAAGCGTTGCCTGTCTCCAATGAAACGGCTCGTCCCATCAGTGGCTATTTTTGGTCACGCGATGGCCAATACTTGCTTTATGTGATGGATCATCTGGGCGATGAGAACTTCAATATCTATGCGGTTGATCCGCAGGAGGCGTCAGATGGGGTTATTCCGGAGGCCAGGAATATTACCAACATGGAAGGGGTGCGTGTTCAAATCTTTCACATTTCCAAAATTGATCCGGATTTAATGTATGTGGGCTTGAACAGCCGTGATCGGGCTTGGCACGATTTGTACAGTCTTAAAATTTCGACTGGTGAGCTAACACTCATACGCGAAAACACCAACCGCTATACTTCATGGATTTTTGATCATGAAGACAAGTTGCGCATGGCTAGTCGCTCCACGCCGGACGGAACCAGTGAACTTTGGCGCATGGACGCTGATGGTGAAATCATGCTCTTTTCCTGGGGAGTGCTTGAAACAGCCTATCCCTATGAATTTAATGCCGACAACCAACACTTTTATATGGTGTCGAACGTGGGGGATGATGTTAATCTAACTCAACTATACCTGATGGACATCGCTACCGGTGAAAAAACACTGGTTGAAAGTGATCCGGAGAATAGGGCAGATTTTGGCGGTATGATGATTTCTGACAAAACGCTGAAAGTGCTATTTACTTCCTACAATGACGTGCGCAACCGCCGCTACTTTAAGGATGAGGTCTTTGAGAACCAGTTTAATAAGGTGAAGAATCAGTTAGGCGACAATGAAGTGTCGTTCTACAGCCCTACGCTCGACGAGCGTTACTGGTTGGTGAGTTCATATTCTGACATTGATCCGGGGTCTGTTTACCTTTACGACAGTGAGCGCGATAATCTTGCTTTCCAGTACAAGCCGCGCCCTGCCTTACCTTCTGACAGCCTTTCACACATGACCAGTATTACCTATCCTTCATCGGATGGCATGGAGATACAAGCTTTTTTGACCATGCCTAAAGGCTTTGGTGATAAAAATCTGCCGGTGGTGGTTATGCCACATGGCGGACCTTGGGCCAGAGACTATTGGGGTTATAACAGTTATGCCCAGTTCCTGGCCAACAGAGGTTATGCGGTACTTCAACCCAATTTCAGAGGATCTACCGGATTTGGAAAGACTTTCCTGAATGCCGGAAACCGTCAGTGGGGATTGTTGATGCAGGACGATATTACCTGGGGTGTAAAACACCTGATTGAGCAAGGCATTGCTGACAAGGAGCGGGTGGCTATTTTTGGCGGGTCGTATGGTGGCTATGCTACCTTGGCAGGACTGGCTTTTACGCCGGATGTATATGCCGCCGGGGTTTCATTTGTGGGGCCATCCAACCTGATTACCTTGCTTAACTCTGTTCCTGCTTACTGGGAAGCCATGCGCATCACGCTTCATACTCGTATGGCTGATCCTTCTGATACGGAGGGCGAGGAGTGGCTCAGGTCGCAGTCGCCCCTCTTCTCTGCCGATAGTATTGTGGCCCCTTTAATGGTGGTGCAGGGGAAAAACGACCCGCGGGTAATTGAGCGGGAGTCGGACCAGATAGTCGTTGCCTTGCGCGATCGGGGCTTCCCTGTCGAGTACCTTAACGCGCCTGACGAGGGGCACGGATTTGCCCGTCCCGTTAACAATATGGCCTTTGTGGCAGCTATGGAAAAATTTCTGGCCACGCACATTGGTGGTCGCTATCAGGAGAGCATGAGCGAAGAAGTGACTAAACGCCTGGCTGAAATATCTGTCAATGTTGATACAGTGGGCGTTGCGGTGTCTGAAGAGTAGGTTTTGGCGTGATATAAACAGAAATATGAAGGCTGTCCCACAAGGACGGCCTTCATTAATTAAGGCTACTAGAAAAATAGGTTATTTCTCACTCTTAAAAATGGATTGAAGACCTTTTAATCCTAATAAAGGGGAGCGTAGTTAAAGTGTCAACGACAAGGCTTTCAAAGTTTTTGTAACCAAGGAGTTTACATTTCGTACACGACTATTTCAAAGACCAAAATAACCTTCTATCCCGATTTTCAGGGACAGTATTTGGCGAATTCTGGTAAAGACTAACCATAATAGTAGTACTTTTGACTTTCAATAATAACAACATCAACAACGGGGAAAAATAGGGAATGGAAAAGCGAAGAATGGTGATTTACCAATTATTGCCGAGATTATTTGGCAATAAGGTTTTCAATAATAAGATGAATGGTAGTATTGAGGAAAATGGTTGCGGAAAATTTAATGATATAAACAGTGAAGCCCTTGAATCCATAGCTGAATTAGGTGCAACCCACATTTGGTACACCGGCATTATTGAGCATGCCACTTGTACTGATTACTCAGAAATGGGTATTGCAAAAGACAATGTGGATATAGTCAAAGGAGTTGCGGGCTCACCCTACGCCATAAAGGATTATTACGATGTTGATCCTGATTTAGCAGTAAATGTATCACTGCGTATGCAGGAATTTGAAGCGCTGGTGGAGCGCACACATGCACATGATTTACAGGTTGTTATTGATTTGGTGCCCAATCACCTGGCAAGGAACTATGTGTCGGATGCAGCCCCAAAAGGTGTTGAACCTTTTGGAAGTGGTGACGACGAAGCCGTTCCCTTCTCAAAGGACAATAATTTCTACTATCTGCCTAAGGCTGATTTCATATCACCAGAACAACCCTCTTCAGAAAAGCTCTGGGAAGAGTCGCCCGCCAGGGCTACCGGCAATGATTGCTTCTCGGCAACGCCTGCCATAACTGATTGGTACGAGACGGTTAAGTTGAATTACGGTGTGGATTATGTGGGCAAAACGCCAGCAGATTTTGATCCTGAACCAGATACCTGGTTGAAAATGCGTGATGTAGTGTTCTATTGGGCCTCTAAGGGCGTGGACGGCTTCAGGTGCGATATGGCCGGAATGGTGCCCATTGACTTTTGGCGGTGGATGATTGGGGAAGTGCGCAAAACGTATCCGCGTTTGCTGTTTATTGCTGAGGTTTACGAAGCAGAACTCTACAATGATTATATTTTCAAAGCAGGTTTTGATTACCTGTACGATAAAGTGGTTTTGTACGATGGCCTAAGGGCTGTCATGGAGGGTAAAGCGCCAGCCTCTTCTTTGTCGAAGAGTTGGCAGCAAACCGATGGTTTACACCATTTTTTACTGTACTTCCTCGAGAACCACGACGAGCAACGTCTGGCCTCAGATTTTTTTATGGGAAGCGGTGACAAGGCCATTCCAGGCATGACTGTGGCAGCTGCCATGTTCAATAATCCGCTGTTGATCTATTCCGGTCAGGAAATTGGTGAGCGGGGTATGGATGCCGAGGGATTTAGCGGTAAGGATGGCCGCACCACCATCTTCGATTACTGGGGAGTAGAAAGCCTTCAGCAGTGGCAATCCTCTGGCAGCTGGTCGGGCGACCAACTACCAGAAGCAGCCAAGACCCTGCGCTTGTTTTATCAAAATTTGCTGGCAGTCATACAGAAGTTTCCTGCGCTTTATAAGGGACGTTTTTATGACTTAATGTGGGCCAACAAGGATAACCCGGCCTTTGATAGTGATAAGATTTTTGCATACTTGCGTTACGAAGGTGGACGTCCATTTTTGGTAGTAGCCAATTTTAGTGGCGAGGCGCTATCTTATAAGTTGAGGATTCCTTCAGATGCCATGGATGTGGCCGGTATCATCGGCCACTGGTATTATTTTGGTGAGGACTTGCTAGGCCTCAACCGTAAAATACAGTTTCCGGCCGTGGTGGCTCAAAATGGCGGATTGGGCGGTAAGTTACAGCCTTATTCAGCTTCTATCTATGAGTTAAGGGGGAGTGAGACCGACCTGTAGTGTTGAAAAAATATTTATAATGTAAGCAGCTGTAATTGTTGTAAATAGGCAATAGTTACAGCTGTTTGTTGTGTATCGGAGCATTGGTGGCGTCTGCAATTTTGGTTATATTTACCCAATTAATGATAATAATAAAACCATGATAGAAAGCTCACAGGTCGTAATTGAGGGTCTCGTTGTTCACCACATTGGTTCGCGTGCCGAAGGTCAGCAGGTACGGTATTCAAAAAGTGCTTTTCGTCTTCAAGATGAGGAAGAGGTCGGGAGTGTTTTGAAAATGTATTTTTTTAATGCTTTTAAAACGGAAGCCTACTTCAACTTTATTGGGGCTGAAGAAGGGGCAGGAGGTTTGGTTTTTAATCTGGCCTGCGAAGTCTTCGATGACGCCTCTAAACTCTACAATGCCTCTCTACAACTGGCTGAGTTCTTATTTGAGCAAAGCAATCATCCTAAAATACGGGGCGGGGAATTTTATGTGGCATTGTTCCGCAATTGTGTGGTAGATGGAGAAGTGGTGGATGGACTGGGCGTTTTTAAATCGGAGAATAAGGATACTTTTCTGAAGGTTCATCTCAAAGATCAGAATTTTGAACTGGGCACCCAGGAGGGGATCAATATACGCAAGATGGACAAGGGCTGCATTGTTTTCAATACGGAACGGGGACAAGGTTTTAAGGTGGTGATGGTCGATAACATCAACAAAGGCAATGAGGCCCGTTTTTGGAAGGAAGATTTTTTGGGCCTGCAGCCGCGTGAAGACAGCTACTATTTTACACAGAACTACATGAATGCCTGCAAAGGTTTTGTGCAGGATGTTTATAATAATGAAAACCAGGTGCCTAAGCCTGAGCAATTTGATTTTCTGAACCGGTCTCTTGATTTTTTCGATAACAAGGGCAGTTTTAAGCAGGAAGATTTTGAGCGTGAAGTGGTGCGCTTTCCGGAGGTGTCGGAGGCTTTTGCCGACTACCGCAATCAGTTTGAAGAGGACCATGGGATTCCACTTAACGACAGTTTTGATATTTCTAAAAGTGCGGTGAAGACCGAGAAAAAGCATTTTAAGTCGGTACTCAAACTCGACAAGAATTTCCATGTGTATGTGCATGGTAAACGGGACTATATTGAGAAGGGTTTTGATTCACAAAAGGGCATGAATTTTTATAAACTCTTTTATGAGAG
This sequence comes from Marinilabiliaceae bacterium UBA5213, assembly GCA_002412555.1. Taxonomy (GTDB): domain Bacteria; phylum Bacteroidota; class Bacteroidia; order Bacteroidales; family Marinilabiliaceae; genus Geofilum. The sequence goes on from DHVH01000251.1 coordinate 10,010, forward strand.
TGAACAATAGACTTAATCTTTTAACATGGCGGTAGCACTTCCCGAAGAGTTCATTCAACGCCTGCATGGCCAGATGGGGACTTCCATGTTGAAATTTGTGGATGCCCTTCGGCAGGACCCTGTGCTGTCGGTGCGCATGAATACCCATAAACAGGCAGAGCCGCATTGGGAGGGTGTTGAGCAAGTTCCTTGGTGCCCAACAGGCTACTATCTGACACAAAAGCCACTTTATACACTTGATCCCTTATTTCATGCCGGGTGCTTTTATCCGCAGGAGGCCAGCAGTATGGTGCTCGACTGGTTGGTTCGTCATGTGTGTGACCTTCCTGAGCGACCAGTGGTGCTGGATTTGTGTGGTGCACCGGGTGGTAAAAGCACCCTGCTGGCATCGATCCTGGATGGGCAAGGTTTGCTGGTGGCCAATGAGGTGATTAAAAGCAGGGCCAGCATTCTGGCTGAAAATGTTTCCAAATGGGGTTTTGCCAACTGTGTCGTTACCCGCAGCGATCCCTCTAAATTTACCGGCTTAAACTCCATGTTTGATTTGATGGTGGTAGATGCGCCTTGCTCTGGCGAGGGGATGTTTCGCAAAGATGACAGAGCCATTGAAGAGTGGAGTGCTGCCAATGCGCAAATGTGTGCGTTGCGCCAGCAACGCATACTCACCGATGCCTGGCCGGCATTGAAGCTGGGAGGATGTCTTGTTTACAGTACCTGTACCTTCAATCCATCCGAAAACGAGGAGAATATGGCTTGGATGGCCGAAGAATTGGGCGCTGAGGTGTTGCCCCTCAATGTGCCTGAAGATTGGGGCGTTGTTAGTATTGCAGCGGGCAATGGGAACGGATTGGCTTTTTATCCCCACAAAGTTCGGGGCGAGGGTTTTTTCGTGGCTGTGTTGCGAAAAACGGCTGAGGAGAAAGCCTTGCCGTCTGCTAAAAGACGAGATAAGAAATCGGCCCAAACAAAGACCCCACAGGAGGTGAATGCTTTGCTTAGCGACTCCCGGCCATGGCATTTTCAGGAGGAAAGGGATGGATGGTGTGCTTTTCCTAAAGACTTGGGATTTGAGCTGGCTGTGCTTCAACAATCGTTGGATGTACAGTCCTATGGCGTGCTGTTGGGTAAACCCATGAAGGGACAGTGGATTCCGGCGCACGGACTGGCCATTTCTATTAATATGAACCCTTCTGCCTTTCCTCGGTTGGATTTGTCGTTGAATGAAGCGCTACACTATTTAAAGGGGGAGGCTTTAACAGCGCCGGATGGCCTTTCTGTTGGTTATATCCTTATTACTTACAAGGGTGTGCCCATGGGTTTTGCCAAGAACATTGGTAAGCGTTTGAACAACCTTTATCCCTCCTCATGGAGAATTCGGATGTCTTTGCCACAATAATTTTCTTAATGATGGTTTAATTAATACATTTGCGCCGCCTTTAAGCGTGGAGTATATTTGTTGATCAAATGGGTCGTTGACCCGTCTGTTAATTTTGAAATTTTAGTCATATGAATTTCCGCTTTATCCTGAACATATTTGGCAGAGTTTTGATTTTATTGGGGGCTTTTATGCTGACCAGTATTATCTGGGCATGGGTCTTCCAGGAAGAGGTGGTGGAGGAGCTTCTAATTTCTTCACTCATTACTTTGGTGAGTGGAGCTGTTATGTATTTCCTGACCCTGCGGAACCTTAAAAAGGAACTGGGACTTAAGGACAGCTATTTTACGGTGACTTTTACCTGGGTAATTATTTCCTTGTTCGGCACTTTGCCCTATTTGTTAACCGGGGCTATTCCCAGTTTTGTGGATGCTATTTTTGAAACTGTCTCAGGGTTCACCACAACGGGGTCCTCGATTCTGGTGGACATCGAAGCTTTGCCCAAAAGTGTGCTTTACTGGCGCAGTCTGACTCATTGGATTGGTGGTATGGGTATCATTGTTCTGGTAGTGGCCATTCTTCCACTTTTGCGCATTGGCGGCTATAACCTTTTTAATAATGAGTCGTCGGGCATCTCCTACGAAAAACTGACCCCCAAAACAGCCAGTACGGCCAAGCGCTTATGGGGCATTTATGTGAGTCTTACTTTTATTTTAATGGGGCTGCTGCTTTTGGGGGATATGTCGTTTTTCGATGCCATGAACCATGCCTTCAGCACCATGTCAACCGGCGGATTTTCTACCAGAAATACGAGTCTTGGTGGCTATTCCTCTTATGTGCAATATGTGGTGATCTTGTTTATGTTTTTGGCCGGTATGAATTTTTATTTGCATTACCACTTTATTAAAGGACGCTTCAGACGGGTGTTTAGCAATTTGGAGTTGCGTACCTATTTCGGTATTGTAATGGCGGTAACGCTTGCGATAGCTGTAATCATTTACCGTTCAGAGGGTTTAAGTGTTGAAAAGGCCATAAGGGATGCGCTTTTTCAGGTAGTATCCATAATTACCACGACTGGTTTTGCTACCTATGATTATTTGAGCTGGCCCCGCGAAGCGTGGACTTTGATTTTTATGCTGATGTTTGTTGGAGCCTGTGTGGGCAGTACTGGTGGCGGTGTTAAAGTGATCAGGCATGTGGTTTCTTTCAGGAATGTCACACTTCATTTTAGTCGCATGCTACATCCCAACAGTGTTAGCCGACTAAAAATTAATGGCGAAGTTATTGATGACGAGAAGGTAGGAAGTTTGGTTTCTTTCCTGGTGCTTTATCTGCTGACTTTTACGGTGGGTTCCATTATAATGGTATTACTGGGTGAGGATACCTTGACATCTGTGGGGTCGGTAGCCGCCAACATGGGAGGGGTAGGACCAGGTATTGGCAGCGTTGGACCTGCCAGTAGCTATGCCCACATTCATGAAGCAGGAAAAATTGTCCTGTCCTTTCTGATGCTCATTGGTCGATTGGAACTCACCACTGTTTTAATTCTCTTTACAAGTCTCTTTTGGGAGAGCTAAAAAAAGGTGGCTGTAGGCCACCTTTTCTCTCATATGAAAATGCGGATTTTGTCCACAGATTTAGCTGCGCTGATTTTCAATTCACAGATGTATCACAGATTTTTTATTTGATCAACTTTAGTTGATTCTTAATTAGCGGAAAAACCCCTATCCCAATCTTTAATTTGCGAAAAAAACCTACTCCAGCGGCCTGATTTTCCCATTGACCAATTTCAGATCAAAGACATCAGTCCGTCGGTCTTTCAAGTTACGCACACTGCCATAGGTGTGGAGTTCGGACAATAAATCCAAATCTACATCCGACACCAGAATCATCTCCGTATTGGGTGTGGCTTCTGTTTTAACTCCATTGGTGGGAAAGGAGAAATCACAGGGCGTAAAGACAGCCGACTGGGCGTACTGAATGTTCATGTTATGCACCTTGGGGAGGTTGCCTACCGATCCGGCCATGGCCACAAAGCATTCGTTTTCGATGGCGCGGGCACGGGCGCAGTAGCGCACGCGACTATAACCGTTCTGGGTGTCGGTGAGGAAGGGCACAAAGAGTATTTTCATGCCCTGATCAGCCAGGATTCTTGCCAATTCAGGAAATTCCACATCATAACAGATCAAAACACCTATTTTGCCGCAGTCCGTTTCATACACCTTGAGCATATCACTGCCCGATAGGCCCCAAGCCTTTTTCTCGTCGGGTGTGACGTGGATTTTTTCATACACATCGTAGGTTCCGTTTCGACGACACAAATAACCTACATTATATAGCTTGTCGTCACGCACCAGCGGCATACTTCCTGTAATAATGTTCACGTTGTAGCTGATGGCCAGCTGCATAAATCGGTCACGGATGTCCTCAGTGTATTCGGCCAGTTTGCGTATGGCATCGGGCTCCGAAAGGTGATTGTATTTGGCCATCAAAGGCGCATTGAAAAACTCGGGAAATAGTATGAAGTCACTCTTGTAGGCCGAAACGGCATCTACGAAATATTCAATTTGCTCATACATATCCTCCGAGGTGGCGTAATGGCGCATTTGCCATTGAACCAATCCGAGGCGGATGACCGACTTTTGTTGCTTGAGGTCTTTCGATTGCTTGGTGTAGTAGATATTATCCCACTGCATCAACACTGCGAATTCACGCGACTCCTTGTCGCCCGGCAAATACTCGGTCAGTACTTTCTTGACGTGAAACTCGTTGGATAACTGAAAGGTCAGAGTGGGATCGTATAGCTCCTTGTTTTTGACTTTTTGTAAATATTCTTTGGGGGTCATTTCAGAGGCCAGCTTATGATAGCCGGGCATTCTGCCGCCAAAGACTATGGCTTTGAGGTTAAGCTGCTCGCACAATTCTTTGCGGGCATCGTACAGCCTTCGACCCAGTCGTAAACCCCTGTACTCGGGGTCAATGAACATGTCAATACCATAAAGCACATCTCCTTTGGAGGAGTGCGTTGAGAAGGTGTTATTCCCGGTCATATCCCGGTAGGTATGCTCATCACCAAACATGCCGTATTTTACCTGAATGGACAGGGCACAACCCACAATGACGCCATCCACCAGCACCCCCAATTGTCCCATTGGGAAAATGTTGAGTAAGGTGCGAATTTCATGCTCTCGCCAGTACGACTCAGGCCACTTCTCGTAGGCTTTGACCATGGCTGACTTCAGCTCTTCGTAGTCGTTGATGTTGAGGTGACGGAGTTCAACGTTCTTTATATCGTTCATAGTGATGTGTTTATTTTATATCTGGCTAATTTACGAATAAAGGCAGTCTAATCCGCGAATTCCACTTATTATCCACGAATCGAATGTCGACGTAGTCAATCGTGGTTCGGCGTAGCCGGACCTCAAGCCGTAGGCGAAGTTCCGATCTATCGGAAGCGCTTCGCTGGTCATCGGCTATGCCGCTTGGTTTACCAAGAATCTGCGTTAATTTGTGTTAATCTGTGGACCCTTTCTCCCCTTCTTTTATTGGATTCCTGACAGATTACCCTGGATTAAGGGAACTTGGGAAACTGCTTGAAGTCCGGATCCCGCTTATCGAGAAAGGCTTTGCGGCCTTCCTGGGCTTCTTCCATCAGGTAAAACATCAGCGTAGCATCGCCGGCCAGTTCCATGATGCCGGTCTGGCCGTCCAGCTCGGCATTGAGGCCCCGTTTAATCATGCGCAGTGCCATAGGACTGCGTTGCAGCATTATCTGGCACCATTCAATGGTTTCGTCTTCCAATTTTTCTAGGGGTACAACCTTATTGACCATGCCCATATTTTCGGCCTCTGCTGCAGAGTATTGCTTGCACAGAAACCAAATTTCACGCGCCTTCTTTTGTCCCACGTGCCGTGCCAGATAAGAAGAGCCAAAACCGACATCGAAGCTGCCCACTTTGGGGCCGCTCTGACCAAAAATAGCATTGTCGCTGGCGATGGTCAGGTCGCATACCACATGCAATACGTGACCGCCGCCAATGGCGTAACCGTTGACCATGGCCACTACGGGCTTGGGCATGGAACGAATGCGCTTGTGAAGGTCTAGTACATTTAGGCGCGGAACCCCCGCTTCATCGATGTATCCGCCATGTCCCTTCACATTTTGATCGCCACCTGAGCAGAAGGCTTTGTCGCCCTCGCCGGTAAGAATTATGACGCCTATGTCCTGTCGCTCACGACAAGTATCAATAGCTTCGATGAGCTGAACTACGGTCTCGGGCCGAAATGCGTTGTAAACGCTTGGACGGTTAATGGTTATTTTTCCTATGCCTTCCCAGCTTTCAAATTTAATGTCGCTGTATTCTTTTTCGGTTTTCCAGTTGCGCATAATTGGTAGTTTTATTGGGACTAAAGTTCGTTTCTTAAATACTTGAAATATTTCTTGAGCAAGTTACCACTTTCTACGTTAGGTGTAAAAACCTCCATGAGTACCGGTTTGTTCGATGGGGCAAAGAAATTTTGCAAACTATCGGCTAATTCCTCCTCGTTTTGGCAGCTTCTATATTCCAATCCAAAGGAGTCGGCAATACCCCGACAGTTGTTGCTGTGATTGGCTTCAAAAAACTGCTCCAATTCTTCAGTCTCGGCCGGACCAGGAATAAAGCGGAAGATGCCGCCTCCGCCGTTATTGACTACTATTACTCTGAATGAGGCTGGCAGGTACTTGTGCCACAGACCGTTGCTGTCATATAAAAAAGAGAGATCACCCACAATGAGCAATACGGGTATCTGAGAAGCATGGGCAGCGCCCGCAGCTGTACTCACACAGCCATCAATACCGCTTGTTCCGCGGTTGGCATACCATTGGTGATTGCCTTGCCATGAGAACAACTGGGCATAACGCACCGGGGTGCTGTTGCCCAAATGTATTTGCCTAGTGGGAAAATTCTGCTGACTTAAAACATTGAAAACTTTGAGATCGCACCAGGCCAGTTTCTCGAAATATTGCTGGTGACGCTCGGTCGATTGAACCGTGCGCTTGGTCCATGTGTCATGAAAACGCTTCTCCCGTGCAGGCATTTGATCAGCTACCTGCTGCAAAATTACAGGCGCATTGCCTTTTATCATGCGGGTGAGCGATTTATAGGTGTCGGTGACGTAAGTCTGGTTGGTGAAGTGCCAGTGAATGTGTGGTTTGCGCTGACGCAGTATTTTCTTCACCATTTTTGACAGTACCGGAACGTCAAGGGTAATGAGAATATCTGGACTAAAAAATAATTGCTCGTCCTCAGAAACGGTGGATACCACACGGTCCATATTTTCAATGAAGCGCTCACTTCTCAGATTGGAAAGGGTCTCAGTGAGCACCACAACGCCCTTGGCAGCCAGAGCTTCCAAGGCTTGTTTCATGGCAGGATCATGGTGCAGGGCACCTGTCAGTATCATGACGCGCTCATACCTAAGCATTTCATTGGTCAACAATGAAATGGCATCCGGTGAAAGCTGGCTGTCTCCGGTCAACACTTCTATCTTGCGTGCTGGAGAATCTGAATAGACCGTCTTACCATACAACGGTTCCCGCATGGGAACATTGATGTGGATGGGACCGGGAATGGTGCCGGTACATTTTTGAAACGCTTCATTGAGAATGCGGTTCATATACCATTCATCGTCCTTGTGCCCGCCCGATAAGGGCAGCGTGCACTGATGACGAATAAAATTGTTGTAGATGCCGGGTTGCTCGATGGCCTGACCATCGGCTTGATTGATCCATTCTTTGGGGCGGTCGGCCGTGATAACCACCAATGGCACTTGTTGGTAATAGGCTTCGGCTACCGCCGGGGCATAGTTGAGACCTGCAGTACCGCTGGTGCAGACAATGGCTACCGGTTTCCTGGTCTCCCGCGCCAATCCCAGTGCAAAATACGCGGCACTGCGCTCGTCCACAATGCTCAGGCATTCAAATTTTTCGTATCCGGTAAATGAAATAATCAAGGGCGCATTGCGCGAACCTGGTGAAATGACCACTTGTTCAACGCCGTGCAGGTGACAGAGTTCCACCAGTGCTTTTACTATAGGTTTATCAGATATTGGTTTGCTCATTATAAAGTATATAGATTTTTACAGAATATTTGATGCTGTGGTTCTAGGGGCGAGTGGGGATGGCCGACAATAAAGTCTTGCTTTTCAAGATGGTTTCGTTCCACTCGCTTTGGAGGTCTGACTGCCGCGTTAATCCACCACCTACAAAAATAGTGCTGTGGTCAGGTGCCACTTTCATGCACCGTATGTTCACGTACAGGTTAATGGTGTCTTTGTTTACAGGTCCTAAAAAGCCACCGTAAAAAGTGCGGTCATGTTTTTCCACTTGTTGAATTAATTGCATGGCTATCTCTTTGGGTTCACCGCACAAGGCCGGTGTCGGATGTAATGCTTCCACAAACTGTGCCACTTTGAAGAACGGACCGTTCTCAAATGCGTAGGTGGTCTTTAAATGCGTGAGATTACCGGCTTTAATAATGAAGGGGCCTTCTTTTTGGTAGCGTGTTACCTTAAAGACTTTCAGTAAGTTATCAATGTAGTTGCTTACAAGACCCTGTTCCTCAATTTCTTTTTGGGTCCATGAAGACCCAGCCGCATCGTTGGGGCGCGTTCCTGCCAGAGAAACGGTGGTACACATGCCATCTTGTCGCGAAAACAGCAATTCAGGCGATGCGCCAAGCCAAATGCCGGTTTGTCGACTAGCCACTAAATAGACAAATGCTTTGGGGTATTGTTGCAGCAGTCGGGTAAATATCTTCGGAATCTCATTGATTAAGGCGTGGTTGACTTGAATGGTGCGGGACAGAATCACTTTCTGCACTTCTCCTTTTTCGAGAGCCGCCATCATTTCCTTAAACTGTGCCGAATAGGCTGGGAAATCTCCTGGTAATTCGTCCACCTGCAAGGACGTCAGATTGGATAGAGATTCCTGTTGTTGAGGGGCCACTAATTCCAGTAGTTGATCTCCGGTGAACCACCAGCCTTGCTCGTTTTGTTGACTGAAGGGAAACATTACAAACCCCTGCTCAGTAGTCGGCTTGTCCAATAAGCCATAATCAAAAGACTCAGTCGCTTGGATGGTACTAAGATGCAACACCTCCTCACCGGGCTGACGAAAAGCATAAAAGGACTGCTCGTCCCTCAATAATTGCTGCAAGGTGGTTTGTATCTCCTGGTACATGAAAGCTTTGTAATGGTTTAGTTTAGACGGTTGCCGCAAACGTGCAAAGATAGTAAATTTCGAGCTTTTATGGGAGTTTGTGAAAGGGAAATGGATCTTCTTATAAGAAGTACTTCAACTAGATAAAATTTCTGAATCAGCTGATTATTTTTTTATATTGCGCTTGATTTTACTATTGCTACCAAGTTATGATTTCTATGCCAATTCGATATAAGCGTGTTATAAAAATAGTTTGTTTATTGTTATTGGGTTTTGCAGCGGTCTCTTGTGAGCCTGAATATCAGACATCCAATAGTAATTTGAGTTTTAACCGCGACACGCTGGTTCTTGATACTACCTTTGCCTATCTGGGTAGTACTACGAACAGACGGCTTCGGCTGAACAATAGCAGCAAGCACCCAACGGAAGGTGTTGTTTTGAGATTGGCAGGAGGCGCAGGCTCAGTATATACCATCAATGTAAATGGCGAGTCGGGTACTTGTTTTGATGATTTAAGTGTCAGGGGTAAGGACAGTTTGTTTGTATTTGTTCAGATCAAACCATTTGAGTTTCCTGTTTCATTAAATAATGGTGTCCACCTAATTACAGACAGCATTATTATTGAAAGTGGTCCGTATGTTAGAAAGGTTGTGTTATCCACACCAATTATCCATGCTGATATTAAATCAGGGCATGAATCGGATGAGATATGGGTGAGCAATCGGTATATTCTGGTTACCGAAGATGTTATCATTCCTGTCGGCCTTCAGCTGACAGTTGAAGCCGGATGCAATGTAAATTTTAGGGCAAATGCTGGATTGATTGTGGAGGGGAGTTTGGTTGTTAACGGTGAATGTGGCAGTCCCGTTGTGTTTAGGGGGCACAGGCACGACTACCTTACTTCATCGGTGCCCTATACCAAAGTCCCTGATCAATGGAAAGGTGTTTGGTTAAAAAGTGGGAGCCAAAATAACTTATTCAACCATAGTGTTATACGTAATGCATCAATTGGTATACAAGTCGGTGAACAAGGTGGTGAAGGCAGTGATCTGGAATTAAATAACTGCAGATTCCTGTATAACGGTGATGTAAATATTCTAGGATATAATGCTCAAATATCAATGTTTAACTGTGTGCTTTCCAATTCAATTGATCAGGTGCGTCTTTTTGGAGGTGGAGTTAAATTGGTGCATACGACCATCGCTAATTATAATGAATGGAGCCAGGGAAAAAGAGGGTTTGCGTTAAATGTGGCTGATGAAGATGAGGATGGGGTTGAATACGCTTTCGCTGCATCAAATATCACCAATTCTATAATCTATGGCTTGTATGCTGAAGAGTTGTTTTTCTCTTCTGAGGGTATTTCCGATTATTTCACCTTGGAAAACAGTATTGTTAGGACTGTTTATTTTCCCAATAGTACAATCAATACCAACCCCCAATTTCGAAACCTGGAGCGCTACAAGTATGATTTTCACTTAACCAAGAGTTCTCCTGCTATTGATGCAGGGGGCGATATGGATGATCCTAGACAAGAATATGATGTTTTATGCAACCCAAGAGGATCAAAGCCAGATATTGGGGCATATGAATATGTGGATGAAGAATAATTAAAAGTCTAAAAAAACAAAGGACGGCACAGATGAGCCGTCCTTTGAGTTTTTAATAATTACTGATTCTAATGCGCGTGTTCTTCATCTTCCACTTCAATCTCGATGAAGACGACCTGTTCGTTGCCGGATTTGTCAAGGGCATATACGCCTATGTGGTATTCGCCATGTTTGGCATCGGCCGGGATGGTGATGGTCTGAGTCAGTTCAAACGACTTTAGACCGGCTTCAATGGTGCCGGACCATTCCTGATGCCATTCGACTTCTTCTTCAGCTATTGCGCTGGCGCTTTTGTGGTCGTGACCGTCGTTGTAGTGGACTTCCACTTTCCAGGATGCCAATTCATCGTTGTCGGTGATCAACGCTATTAAATCGAAAGGATCACCGGCATGAAAATGGGCATGATCTGCAGGTTCAACAATTTCAATGACGGGTTTGGTGGTGTCCACATCATCGTCGTTGTCACACGCTGAAAGGAAAGGGATGGCCAGGAAGGCCAGAATTAAATATTTAAAGTTCATGATATGTCTTTTTGGAATGAAAAATGTTTTTATTAGCCAGTTTCCTATTTGAGAAACAGGCAGCAATAAGCCATTGGATGCTCTTTGTTGAAAAGCACCATTATGCATAGTTCTGACAGGTCCTAGACCTGAAGGTTTTGGGATGTTGAGCGCACTGGCGGACCCCGCAGTAAATAACCTTTAATCCGTCTCTGTTCAATCTTTGTGGGCAGGAGTTCTGGCAGGAGGATGACCTTTTCCTTGTTGGCCAATTTAATGGTGCCTGTGACCGATTCGAAAGGGAAAAATTGCACATGCTCGAAGATACAGATGGCCTCTTCTTCATCGAGGCAATCGCTGCTGCTGCATGAGTCATGGTGTTCGGCTTCATGATGAAAAAACAGAAAGTGCACACTTTTACTGGCCTCCGTCAGAATAAATGACGAAGCCAATATTGCGGCTATTATTTTCCATTTCTTTATCATGCATTTAATATCTAACAACCTAACGATCCCGCTTTGCTTCACCTCTCATCCCGCTTCGCGGGATCTCAAGCCGCAGGCGCAGTTCCGATTTTTCTGAATCGCTTCACTTCGCCTCTCAACCTAATGGCCTAATAACCTAACGACCTAATGTTACTAAAAGGGTATGTTGATGAGCAATTGAATGTTACGTCCGGGTTCGGGGATTTCCAGTTTGCGGTAAAAGCTGATGTGGTTGTAATACTTTGTGTTGAACAAATTATGGGCCTGAAGGTTTACCTCGGCCGGAACTTTTCCTATTTTAACAGGTATAAAAATGGCACCGCCCATCAAGGTATAGCCGGGTGTGGTGATTTCATTTCGCGCAATGCGATCCTGCCGGGCAGTGAATTTACCATGCAAGGAAATTCGTATGCTTTGCGCCTCCAAATGGGGCTGAAAAATATAGGTCAATTCAGCAAAGGCATTGGCAGGTGGTGAAAAGGGCAGGGGATAGTTGGCAGTGCTCTTTTGGTAATTGTGGATATATTCGCCGTTGAGCTCATACTCCCAGTGGATACCTATAATGTCACTGTATCCGAGTTCCAGGCCCATCATGACCGCATCCGATTGGGTAAAGCGGTAAATTTGTCCCGCATGCGGTAGTTGGCTCCATTCGCCTGTGGGGTTTAAAAACAGGTAATTGGAAAAATGGTAGTAGTAGGGCGAGAGCGTTATTTTCCGGTCGTCCCAATCGTAGTCCACCACCGCATCCAGATAAAATCCGCGTTCCGACCCCAGCTTGGGGTCGCCCACTTCATGTCTGAACGAGCCATGGTGTATGCCATTAGTCGTTAGCTCGTTGGGTGTTGGCGCCCTGAAGCTTTCACCTATATTTACAGCCATGCTTACACGCTCGGAAGGTACAAAGCGGGCCCCTGCTATCCAGCTGTAATCATCAAGGGTGCGGATAACGGCTGTGGCTCTGTTGGCGTAGTTATGCGCAGTGGCCTCGCTGTTGCCAGTGCCAAGCATGTAATCGTATAAAATGGGGTCAAAAAAACCTAAGGTATTTAAACTGACAAGGTCATAGCGAAAGCCGGCATTCAATTGCCACCTCTGGTTTATGGTATAATCATGTTTCAAGTAGGTGCCTGTAGAAGTCCTTTCAAATTCAGGTAACAGGAAGCTATAGCCTGCCGATAAGTTCTTCTGCCACTGAAACTGCCCTCCAAGAGTAAAGGCATGCTGTGGTGTTAACCTAAAATTCCAACGGGCATTACCGCTCCAGGTCCGCAAGTCGAAGTCCAGCTCCAAATCAGGATTAGTCTCCGGTGGCTGTTGATTGGAGTAGTGGGTGTGAAATTCGGACCATTCCTGCCGGTGGTTTTGCTGATAACCGAAATCGAAGGAGATGGCCGAGTGGGGTGTTTGCAGCATGGTGTTGGAGGTCACACTCCAATGCTCAACATTTTGATAGGGATAGTCGATGTTGCGGGAATTTTTATCGTCTTGCACCCTGTTAATATCGGGTACGCCGTGGGCTCCGGGGAAGAAACCGGACTTCTGCCACACCCTGCTGGCGGAAATACTGCTTCGCCAGTGGTCGCCCAAAATACCCGCCTGCAAGTA
>DHVH01000162.1 GCA_002412555.1 Marinilabiliaceae bacterium UBA5213
ACAAGGTAGCATTGGCATATTTACGAGCACCTGAAGATACCTGTAGAATAACAGGCGATTTTGTTTCAACACATGCTTGAAGAATTGCCTGAAGTTGCTCCAGGTTGTTGAAGTTATAAGCCGGGATGGCATAACCTCCGGCAACGGCTTTGGCAAACAGTTCTTTGCTGTTGACCAGACCTAGCTCTTTGTAATTTACAGCCATTTGTTTATAGTTTAATGTTGGTTTTTAATTGACAATCTATGACTTTTAGTGCCTAAAAATCACGCACAAAAATAAGCAAAGCATCTTACTTATACAATTATTATCTTTCTCGTGTGGATATATCGTTGTTTTACAGGGCACATTTAACTTTTTATGGGATATTTAAACATTTTGGGACCTGGTTTTATTTCTAAATGACAATCAAATCTTCCGATTCTTTGAATATTGTTACTGCAATGGCCTTAACTGATTTGAATTAATAAGTGTTTTGCCTATTTTTGCCCTCTAAGCTTCATTACCTATATTGGTGAAGTATGTATAGTTGCACATTTTAGGATGTGTGCCAGGTAAAACATTCAAAGTATGTCACAAATGAATGATTCAAACGGGAGGGATAACTTCACCAGTAAATTTGGTGTAATTGCTGCTGCTGCCGGTTCAGCTGTTGGACTGGGAAACATTTGGCGTTTTCCATATGTGGCAGGAGAGAACGGCGGAGGAGCTTTTCTCTTACTTTACCTGGGTTTTATTCTGGCAATTGGTGTTCCGGTGATGCTGTCTGAATTGCTCATAGGCCGTAAAGCTCAATTGAATATATTTGGCGCCTTTCGCAAACTCTCACCCGGATCCTATTGGCCATTAGTGGGTATGATGGGGGTTGGCGCGGCCTTTATGATTCTTTCTTTTTATGCTGTGGTGGCCGGATGGACGCTCGAATATATGCTCTATGCCATTGGCAATCAGTTTGCCGATCAAAGTCCGGAACGCATCCGCGAAATTTTTCATGAACTAACTGATGCCTCGTGGCGGCCTGTGGTGTTTATGTTGATTTTTATGGCCTTATCGGCTTTTATTGTCCAGTCAGGTGTTCAAAAAGGCATAGAACGTTATACCAAAATCTTAATGCCCCTGCTGTTGGTCATTCTTGTGGGTTTAATTGTCAAATCCCTTTCACTGGAAGGCGCCTCAGCAGGTCTGAAGTTTTTGTTCAGCCCTGATTTTAGCAAAATTGATACCACCACAGTGCTAGAGGCACTGGGTCAGGCTTTCTTTTCTTTGAGTCTGGGTATGGGGGTTATGGCCACCTATGGCTCTTACATTAAAAAGAGTGAATCGTTGGGACAAACAGCTATTTCCGTTTCTATAGCTGATACCTTGATCGCCATTCTTGCCGGGGTGGCTATTTTTCCCGCTGTCTTTGCTTTCGGACTGGAGCCGGGTCAAGGTCCGGGGCTCGTATTTATTACACTTCCGGGTATCTTCAACCAGATGATTGGTGGTTATTATTTTGCCATTTTATTCTTCTTTTTACTGGTGATTGCAGCTTTGACTTCCTCTATTTCTTTGCTTGAAGTGGTGGTGGCTTATTTTGTAGAAGAGCTGAAAATTAAGCGCAATAAAGCCACATGGTTGGCTGCCGGCATCATGTCGCTTTTGGGTATTGTTTGTGCGGTTAATCCAGACGTGTTTAACTTTTTTGACCGAACATCTTCAAATGTCCTGCTGCCCTTGGGTGGATTGTTGATTGTTATATTTGTGGGTTGGTTTCTGGGTAAAAAGGTGGTGCGCCAAGAACTGGAGGCCGACGGGAAAGTGGCTTTCTACTTCAGATTTTTTATTCCCGTTATACGGGTATTGGCGCCTATAGCCATAGCTTTGGTTTTTCTTAATGGTTTGGGCTTGTTGAGATTTTAACAAATTTGATTTTTTGATGCAGACTGTTTATTTTGCATTAAAAATTTAAAATGTTTAAAGACCTCTTAACCCTATCCCGAAAGGAGCAAAGAGGATTGCTGGTTTTGGTAGTCCTGTTGGCCCTGATGTTGCTGCTTCGTATTGGCCTTCCGTCTTTGTGCCCGCCTGTAGATTTCTCACAGGTGATGGCCGACAGTATTCAGTCTTATTGGGTGATGCTTGATGAGTCCTCACCTGCAGAAATAAATATCAAAGGCCTGAGCACCTTTGATCCCAACCATGTAGATTCTCAGCAACTGGTGGCTTTTGGACTGGACCAACGGACTGCCACCAATTGGGTTAAGTACCTTGAGGCCGGCGGCCGTTTTACTTCGGCTGAAGACATTGGCAAGCTTTACGGCATGAATCGTGAATGGTTATCAGCCGTTACACCATATGTTGACATTCCTGAAAATAAAGAGCATGATTCTGAGATCTTTAGAAAATCAGATCGGCCGGTTTTTCTTGATTTGAACCGAATGGACTCGGCTGCTTTGCAGGCTGTTGGGTGGACCATTGAAATGGTTGACAGTGTGTTGCACTGGCAACAGGATCAATGGTTTTCAAAGCGGTACCCACAGGGTCAAATCATTGCCTGGAATATGGATAGCCTGATGCTTGTTCGTCAAAGTCTGGCTCAGAAATACAGCAAATACCAAGAGCAGGAACACCTCGAAATACGCATCAATCAGGCTGACACTTCTGAGTGGTTGCTATTGAGAGGTGTGGGGCCGGTCCTTAGTCGGCGTATTGTCACATACAGAAAGGCCCTCGGGGGTTTTGTTTCGGTAGAACAGGTTGCAGAGGTATATGGTATTTCTCCCGTTTTATTTGAGGATATTAAGCCCTCCTTGATTTTGGACTCCATAGAGGTGGAGGTTATTGATGTCAACAAGGCCTCCTTACGTCGCTTGCGCAATCACCCCTATATGGATTTTTACATGGCCCGTGCCATTGTTGATGCACGCAAATCCACAGGACCCTTTGTCAGCATTGAACAGGTGGCCAAACTCGAGGTGTTTGAAAGGGATGTGTGGGAGAAACTGCAAATTTATTTAGTGGTTGAAAACCCCAAACAGTAGCGATGTATATTCCTGATTCGAACAATGACCCTCAATTTCTTAACGATTTTTATCGAAGGCGGTTTGGTTACCGACTATACAATTAGAGTTGTTCTCATTGTTTAATTTGTGGTAATCTGTGAAATCTGTGGACTATTTTTGTCTTACATTTATCAATGCCGTAGTACTCTGCATAAAGCGCCTATAAAAAAAAGATGTGATTAAAGAATAAAAAAATTTGCTACTATGCAGAAACTTCATTTTCTTTGCATCCTGAAATTTAGAAAGGGGTTAATAAATTTGGTTGTCTAAAACATTGAATACAACATTTTTAGTTGTAAATTTGCACGCGAAAATATTTTAAACAAAAGAATTATGATAATTGTACCTATTAAAGAAGGCGAAAACATTGAGAGAGCTTTGAAAAAGTTCAAAAGGAAATTTGAGAAAACCGGAACCATGAGAGAATTGCGTTCTCGCCAGGCTTTCACAAAACCTTCTATTGTCAACAGAGAGCAAAAGAAAAAGGCAATTTACATCGCACAACTTCAGCGCGAGGAGGAATAGATTGTTGTTATATTTTTTAAGAAAAGTGTCTTACTTTTCTCCTTTTATTCGTATATTCGTTTGAAAGAGGAGACAGGTAAGACATTTTTTGTACATGGAGCATATAGAAAGCTTTTCACGATATTTGAGGTTTGAAAAACGTTGCTCAGAGCATACCTTAATTGCTTATGAGAACGACTTAAAACAGTTTTTTTCTTTTCTCGGAAGTTCTCAATTGAATCAGCTCGTTGAGGTTAAGCCAAAGATGATTCGTAACTGGGTTGTTGAACTTCACGGATTAGGAATGAATCCCCGAACAATTCATCGAAAAGTATCTACCCTAAAGACCTTCTTTAAACACCTGCAGATCAGGGGTTGGATAGATCACAATCCGGCCCATGCTGTTAACTTGCCTAAAATTCCCAAGCGATTGCCGGTTTTTGTGAAAGAATCGGCCATGGAACAATTGCTGGATCATGTTGATTTTGGTAATAATTACGAAGGCATTCGCAACAAGTTGATTCTTGAATTGTTTTATGGTACAGGCATGCGCTTGACCGAATTGGTTCAACTAAGTGCCCATGATGTTGATTTAAAAGGTGGACTAATTAAGGTTCTGGGAAAACGAAACAAGGAGCGATTAATTCCATTGACAAACGAATCTGTTTTGCAATTAAAAGCGTACAACAAAGTAAGGGCACTTTTTTTTGAAGCGAGTGATTCAACCTTTCTCTTTTTGACTGCCAAAGGGGAGCCCATTTATCACAAATTGGTTTATCGCATAGTTAATTCATCATTGAGTATGGTCAGCACCATGAAAAAACGAAGTCCCCATGTTTTACGTCACACCTTTGCAACCATTTTGCTTAACAGGGGTGCCGATTTAAATGCCATAAAAGAACTATTGGGCCATTCAAGCCTGAATGCCACCCAGGTTTATACACATAACACATTTGAACAGTTAAATGCTATTTATAAACAAGCTCATCCGCGAGCTTAAACTAGAGGAGGAGAGATTATGAATATTACAATTCAATCTGTGCACTTTGATGCAGCCGAGAAACTGGAACAATTTATCCAACAAAAAGTAGGCAAGCTTGATCAGTTTTATGATGGAATAATTGGGTCGGAGGTCACACTGCGACTGGATAAGTCTGAAACCTTGGACAATAAGCTGGCTGAGGTTACCCTTGATATTCCAGGCAACAATCTGTTTGCCAAAAAGCAAAGTAAAACATTTGAGGAAGCTGTGGATTTAGCCTGTGAAGCTTTACGCAAACAGCTGGTAAAACGTAAGGATAAGATTAAGGCCAAATAGCACAAAAAAGATTTTAATATTTTGTGTTGTTTGAAAAATATTATACATTTGCACACCATTTTCAGTGTGTAAGCTGGAAAACAGAATATTCAATAGGCTGGTTATCAAAGGTGACCAGCCTATTGAACTGAAAAGACAGAAGGTCTATCTTACTAGTTATTAGGGACTACTGGTTTTGTTTTCAAAAGTTTGTATGTATGAAGATGTTTTTAGGTCACAATTTATAGTTGAGAGTAGTTATTTTAATGTACAGATTTAAAGATTTTCTGCTTTTAAATTACTAACTTTGTGGCTCTAAAAAAATGCGGGAATAGCTCAGTTGATAGAGCATTAGCCTTCCAAGCTAAGGGTCGCGGGTTTGAGTCCCGTTTCCCGCTCAAGTTTTTATGCCGATGTAGCTCAGAGGTAGAGCGCTTCCTTGGTAAGGAAGAGGTCATGGGTTCAATTCCCATCATTGGCTCTGGTTAGTATAAGTTTACGGTTCAATATTGTTCTAATTGTCTTAAATAATTTGGTATTATGGCTAAAGAAACATTTCAAAGGACGAAGCCCCACGTTAATATCGGTACCATTGGTCACGTTGACCATGGAAAAACTACCCTGACGGCTGCTATTACAACTGTTTTGGCAAAAAAGGGTTTGTCCGAGGTTAAGAGTTTCGATTCAATCGACAACGCTCCAGAAGAAAAAGAGCGTGGTATTACAATCAACACAGCACACGTAGAGTATTCTACTGAAAAACGTCACTATGCGCACGTTGACTGTCCAGGTCACGCTGACTACGTGAAAAACATGGTAACCGGTGCTGCTCAGATGGATGGTGCAATTTTAGTTTGTGCTGCTACTGACGGTCCTATGCCCCAAACACGTGAGCACATCCTTTTGGCTCGTCAGGTAAACGTTCCTAAAATCGTTGTATTCCTTAACAAAGTGGATATGGTTGACGATGAGGAGCTGATTGAATTAGTAGAAATGGAGCTTCGTGACCTTCTAAGTTTTTATGACTTTGATGGTGACAATACACCCATTATCCAAGGTTCTGCCCTGGGTGCACTGGAAGGTGATGAAAAATGGGAAGCAACTGTGATGCAATTGATGGATGCTGTTGATGAATGGATTCCTCTTCCTCCACGTGATGTTGAGAAGCCTTTCCTGATGCCTGTTGAAGATGTATTCTCAATTACTGGTCGTGGTACTGTTGCTACAGGTCGTATTGAAACTGGTATCATCAGAACCGGCGAAGAAATGCAAATCATTGGTCTTGGTGCTGAAGGTAAAAAGACTGTTTGTACCGGAGTTGAGATGTTCCGTAAGATCCTTGATGAAGGTCAAGCTGGTGATAACGTTGGTTTGTTGATGCGTGGTATCGACAAAAACGATATCAAACGTGGTATGGTATTGGCTAAGCCAGGAACCATCAAACCTCACACCAAAGTTAAGGCTGAGATCTACGTATTGAAGAAAGAAGAAGGTGGACGTCACACGCCTTTCCACAATAAATACCGTCCTCAGTTCTATATCCGTACATTGGATATCACTGGTGAAATTACCCTTCCTGAAGGAACTGAAATGGTAATGCCTGGTGATAACGTTACTATTACAGTTGACTTGATCTATCCTGTTGCTGTAAACGTAGGTCTTCGCTTCGCTATTCGTGAAGGTGGTCGTACGGTAGGTGCCGGTCAGATTACTGAAATTCTTGTATAAGAAATTCGTTTATACTTAAGTTGAGAATGGTTTTGCCATTCTCAACTTTTACACGGGTGTAGCTCAGTTGGTAGAGCACTGGTCTCCAAAACCAGGTGTCGGGAGTTCGAGTCTCTCCTCCCGTGCAGAATTGAACATATTTACGGTTTAACCGATTTTCACTGATGAAAAAGATACAAGCATATTTCAAGGAAGTTCACAATGAGTTGATCAATAAGACCTCCTGGCCAACTTGGGCAGAACTGCAAAACAGTGCCATTGTCGTAATGGTTGCATCCTTAATTATTGCAGCAGTGGTTTATGCCATGGACATCTCTTTTGACACCATGTTGGACTGGTTCTACAAGAAATTGTATTAATATTTGGAGAACAATAACATAATGAGTGAATTAGATAGAAAATGGTATGTGCTTCGAGCCATCGGTGGTAAAGAAAAGAAAGTTAAAGAATACATCGAAAGTGAGATAGCAGGCCTTAAAATGCAGGATTACGTTACGCAAGTACTGATTCCTACCGAAAAGGTATATCAAATTCGTAACGGCAAAAAAATCAGCAAGGAACGGAATTTCTTTCCCGGATATGTATTGATAGAGGCGGCTCTTATTGGCGAAATTCCCCACATACTCAGAAATATTCCCAATGTTATTGGCTTCCTGACCGACCGAAATGATGTGCCTACTCCTTTAAGAATTTCTGAGGTAAACCGGATACTAGGGAAAGTAGATGAACTTTCCGAAACAGCTGAAGAAATGAGTATTCCTTTCTTTGTTGGCGAAACGGTTAAAGTGACAGATGGTCCTTTTAACGGATTTTCAGGCGTGATAGAGGAAGTGAATGAAGAAAAGAAAAAATTGAAAGTTATGGTCAAAATTTTTGGCCGTAAGACTCCATTAGAATTAAGCTTTTTACAGGTTGAAAAGGAATAGATTTGTTTGTTTAGTAGCGGGGCTTCCAGGATAAACAGTTGTTTATCTCTACAAATGAAACAGTTTTTTCCCAGATCTGAATTTTAATAACCAATATGAATTGCTACAATGGCTAAAGAAGTAGAAACTTTTATTAAGCTTCAGATTAAAGGTGGCGCAGCAAATCCTTCTCCTCCGGTAGGACCCGCATTGGGTTCTAAAGGTGTGAATATTATGGAATTCTGTAAGCAATTCAATGCCAGAACGCAAGAAAAAGCTGGTAAAGTGTTGCCTGTCGTAATTACAGTATATAAAGACAAATCTTTTGATTTTGTTATTAAAACTCCTCCGGCAGCAGTACAGCTTTTAGATGCAACCAAAGCAAAAGGCGGTTCAGCTGAACCTAACCGAGTAAAAATTGGTTCTGTTTCCTGGGGACAGGTACAGACCATTGCTGAGGAAAAAATGGCTGATATGAATTGTTTTACGTTGGATTCTGCAATGAGGATGATTGCCGGTACCGCCAGAAGTATGGGAATTACCGTAGACGGTGAATTTCCGGGTAACAATTAAAACTTGTTTGCAAAAATGACAAAACTAACAAAGAATAAGAAGTTAGCTTTAGAAAAGATTGACATCGACAAGTCTTATCCCATCGTTGAAGCGGCTGATTTGGTAAAGGAAATTACCTTCACTAAATTTGATGCTTCTGTGGATATTGACATCCGTTTAGGTGTTGATCCCCGAAAAGCTAATCAAATGGTACGTGGTGTTGTGACACTTCCTAACGGCACAGGTAAAGAGACCAGAGTTTTGGTGCTTTGTACGCCTGACAAGGAGGAAGAAGCGAAGAGCGCCGGTGCCGATTACGTTGGTTTGGACGACTATATTGCGAAGATCAAAGAAGGTTGGACCGATGTGGATGTGATTATAACCATGCCCAGCGTAATGGGAAAAGTTGGTGCTTTAGGACGTGTTTTGGGACCTCGCGGGTTAATGCCTAACCCCAAAAGTGGTACTGTAACAATGGATATTGGAAAAGCCGTGACCGAGGTTAAAGCCGGTAAAATCGATTTCAAAGTAGATCGATATGGTATTATCCACACTACCGTTGGGAAAGTGTCTTTTAGTCCCGATAAACTTGTTGAAAACGTGAGAGAATTTGTTGGAATGGTTCAGAAGTTGAAACCTTCCTCTGCCAAAGGAACTTACGTTAAGAGCATCTTTTTGTCGAGTACCATGAGTCCCGGAATTCGAATTGAACCCAAGTCTCTTGAGGTTTAATGTTTAATCTAAATCGAAATTTGGAACCATGAAAAAGACAGATAAAGTTACAATAGTTGAGAACCTGACATCCACAATTGGTGCGTACAGTCATATTTATTTGACCGATACCACTGGTTTAAATGCAGGTGCTACAAGTGATCTACGACGTCTCTGCTTTCAGAAAGAAGTGAAATTGATGGTGGTAAAAAACACCCTTTTTCAAAAAGCTATGGAACAGAGTGAGCGAAATATGGAAGGGTTAGAAGTAGCCCTAAAAGGAACATCAGCAGTCATGTTCTCTAATACCGGCAATTTACCGGCTAAATTGATTAAGGAATTTCGCAAAAAAGGAACGATCCCTGCATTTAAGGGTGCCTTTGTGGAAGAATCAGTTTACATTGGAGAAGGACAGTTGGAAGCCCTTGTTTCCATCAAATCAAAAGAGGAATTACTGGGCGACGTTATTGGTTTGCTACAGTCTCCAATGAAAAATGTTGTCTCTGCGCTTAAATCGGGTGGAACAACCATTCACGGGATCCTCAAAACTTTGGAAGAGAGAAATTAAAGCTTTACTAACAGAAATTTATTAACACTTATAAAAATGGCAGATATTAAAAAGCTTGCAGAAGAATTAGTTAATTTGACTGTAAAAGAAGTAACTGAACTAGCTAACGTTTTAAAAGATGAATATGGTATTGAGCCAGCTGCTGCTGCCGCTGTTGCTGTTGCCGGACCTGCTGCCGCTGCTGACGAAGCTGCTGTACAAACTGAGTTTGATGTTATTTTGAAAGCTGCTGGTGGTTCTAAATTGGCCATCGTTAAGCTGGTAAAAGAAATGACCGGTGTAGGTCTGAAAGAAGCTAAAGAATTAGTTGACAAAGCACCAGCTCCTATTAAAGAAAAAGTGACTAAAGAAGAAGCTGAAGCACTAAAATCTCAATTAGAAGAAGCTGGAGCAGAAGTTGAACTTAAGTAATCTATTAACCCTGTAAATGGGGTGTGGTTTAGGAATCCGCTTTGCGGAATCCTAAACCTTTTTATGCTTGTATGTTATTAAGTTCAATTAATTAGTTGATAGATGACTCCAATTACTGCCGAAAGAATCAACTTTGCAACCATCAAAAATCAGCTAGCATATCCTGATTTTCTGGAGGTTCAATTAAAATCTTTCCGTGATCTTTTTCAGATGGGCTCCACACCTGAAGAGCGGAAATTTGAAGGGTTAAATCAGGTTTTTCTTGAGAATTTCCCGATTACCGATACCCGAAATAACTTTGTTCTCGAATTTCTGGATTATGGCGTTGATCCTCCTCGTTACACCATTCAAGAATGTATAGAGCGAGGACTTTCCTATAGTGTGCCATTAAAGGCTAAATTGAAGCTTTATTGCACCGATCCTGAACATGAAGACTTTGATACCGTTGTTCAGGATGTATACCTGGGTACTGTTCCTTACATGACCGATAAAGGCAGCTTTATTATCAACGGAGCTGAAAGAGTGGTTGTGTCTCAGTTGCACAGGTCACCAGGTGTTTTCTTTGGACAGAGCATTCATGCCAATGGTACAAAATTGTATTCGGCACGTATTATTCCTCTTAAGGGTTCATGGATTGAGTTTGCCACTGACATTAACAACGTGATGTATGCCTACATCGACCGTAAGAAAAAGCTTCCGGTAACGACTTTGTTACGTGCCATTGGTTACGAGGGTGATAAGAATATCCTTGAGATATTTAATTTGGCAGATGAAATTAAGGTTTCAAAAGCTACATTGAAAAAAGTTGTTGGTCGCCGACTGGCAGCTCGTGTTCTTAAATCATGGATTGAAGATTTCGTTGATGAGGACACTGGTGAGGTGGTTTCTATTGAGAGAAATGAGGTGATCATTGATCGCGAAACCATTCTTGAAAATGATCATATTGATGAAATCGTTGATTCAGGTGCAAAAAATATTCTTTTGCATAAGGAGATTTCCAATGCCAACGATTTTGCTATTATTTACAACACGCTTCAAAAGGATCCTTGTAACTCTGAAAAAGAGGCCGTTGTACATATTTATCGTCAATTGCGTAACGCTGAGCCACCAGATGAGGCTACGGCACGTGATGTGATCGATAAGTTATTCTTTTCTGATAAAAGATATGATCTTGGTGATGTTGGTCGCTACCGTATTAATAAGAAATTGAACCTTAATACGGATCTGGATACCAAAGTGTTGACCAGGGACGATATAATTGCTATCATTCAATATCTGATTGAGTTGGTTAACTCAAAAACAGATGTGGATGATATTGACCATTTAAGTAACCGTAGGGTTCGCACAGTAGGCGAGCAGCTAGGCAATCAGTTTGGAGTCGGCCTGGCGCGTATGGCTCGTACCATTCGGGAGCGAATGAATGTGCGTGACAATGAGGTGTTTACCCCTATTGATTTGATCAATAGCAAAACGCTTTCATCTGTAATTAACAGCTTTTTTGGTACCAACGCCTTGTCGCAGTTCATGGACCAAACCAACCCCTTGGCTGAAGTGACGCACAAGCGTCGTATGTCGGCTCTCGGACCAGGTGGTTTGTCACGTGAACGGGCCGGTTTTGAAGTACGTGATGTGCACTATACGCATTATGGACGTCTTTGCCCCATTGAAACACCTGAAGGACCAAACATTGGTTTGATTTCTTCTTTGTGTGTATTTGCAAAGATTAACCCGCTTGGTTTTATTGAAACGCCTTATAGAAAGGTTACTGCTAAAAAGGTAGATTTGACCAATGCCGGAGTTGAATATTTAAGTGCTGAGGAGGAAGAGGCTAAAACCATTGCTCAGGCCAATGCGCCTTTGGACGATGATGGCTTCTTTATTAATCCCCGTGTTAAAGCGCGTTTGGAAGGTGACTTCCCGGTTGTTGAGCCGGAAGAGGTGACTTTGATGGATGTGGCGCCTAACCAGATTGCTTCGGTAGCAGCCTCTTTGATTCCATTTTTGGAGCATGATGATGCCAACCGTGCTTTGATGGGATCTAACATGATGCGTCAGGCCGTGCCTTTGTTACGGGCTGAAGCGCCTATTATTGGTACCGGATTGGAAGGTCCTTTAACCCGTGATTCACGCACTCAGATTGTGGCAGAAGGTGAAGGTGTTGTGGAGTATGTTGATGCGGATGAAATCATTATTCGGTACGATTTGACGGATGAGGAGAAGTTTGTGAGTTTCGAATCTGAAACGAAGCGATACAAGCTGACCAAATTCTTAAAGACCAATCAGAATACCAGCATCAATTTAAAACCTACCATTAATAAAGGCGAAAGAGTTTCTCCGGGTCAAATTTTGACCGAGGGCTATGCTACCCAAAGAGGCGAATTGGCTCTGGGACGTAACCTTAAGGTGGCCTTTATGCCCTGGAAAGGTTATAATTTTGAGGATGCTATTGTTTTGAATGAGCGTTTGGTGCGTGAGGATATTTTTACCTCTGTGCACATTGACGAGTATTCTTTGGAAGTTCGTGATACCAAACGTGGTTTGGAAGAACTGACTGCTGATATCCCTAATGTGAGCGAGGAAGCCACTAAGGATTTGGACGAAAACGGTTTGATTCGTATTGGTGCCCATGTTAAACCCGGAGATATCCTTATTGGTAAGATTACGCCTAAAGGTGAAAGTGATCCAACCCCTGAAGAAAAATTGTTACGTGCCATTTTTGGTGAAAAGGCCGGTGATGTAAAGGATGCTTCTCTAAAAGCTTCTCCCTCATTAGCTGGTGTGGTCATTGAAAAGAAATTGTTTTCACGGGTGATGAAGGACCGTAAGGCCCGATCTTCTGAGAAACCTGTTATAGCTAAGATTGATGAAGATTTTAACCGCTCGGTGGTAGATTTGACAACCCGCTTGGTCGACAAGCTCTTCACCCTTATCAATGGCAAAACCAGTCAGGGCGTTAAGGACTATCTTGGTGTTGATGTGGTTTCTAAAGGTACCAAGTTTACTCAGAAAGTGCTTCAGGATGTGGATTATCTGAATGTGAATCCGAATAAGTGGACGACCGATAAAGATAAAAATGACCTGATTTCGCGTGTTATTCATAACTTCAGACTTAAGTTTAAAGAGCTTGAAGCTAAAGAAAAGCGTCAGAAATATAATTTGACCATTGGTGATGAATTGCCTGCCGGAATTGTTCAGTTGGCAAAGGTATACATTGCTAAGAAAAGGAAAATCACTGTTGGTGATAAAATGGCCGGACGTCACGGTAACAAAGGTATTGTTTCCCGTATTGTTCGTCAGGAAGACATGCCCTTCCTGGCAGATGGAACTGCTGTGGATATAGTATTGAACCCGCTGGGTGTACCTTCGCGTATGAACTTGGGACAGATTTACGAAACTGTTTTGGGCTGGGCCGGACAAGTTCTGGGCGTGCGGTTTGCAACACCTATTTTTGACGGTGCTTCGGAGGATGACTTGAATAAGTATACCGATGATGCCGGCATTCCAAGAGTAGGTAAATCTTATCTGTATGATGGTGGAACAGGTGATCGTTTTCACCAGCCTGCAACGGTGGGTGTGATCTACATGTTGAAACTGGGTCACATGATTGAAGATAAGATGCATGCACGTTCTATTGGACCCTACTCACTTATTACGCAGCAGCCTTTGGGTGGTAAAGCCCAGTTTGGTGGCCAGCGTTTTGGTGAAATGGAGGTCTGGGCACTTGAAGCATTTGGTGCAGCCAATATTCTTCAGGAAATTCTGACAGTTAAATCCGATGATGTTTTGGGTCGTGCTAAAGCGTACGAGGCCATTGTCAAAGGAGATCCTATGCCAATGCCAGGAATTCCTGAATCACTTAATGTATTGTTACATGAGATGCGCGGTCTTGGTTTGAGCGTGAATCTTGATTAGTCCTACCGGAATAAGTTTTTTTACCGGTGTTTGTTTTAATTATTTAATACTCTACTATATATGGCATTCAGGAGAGAGCAGAAAGTCAAGAGTAATTTTACCCAAATCTCTATAGGGCTGGCTTCACCGGAAGAGATTCTGGAACGTTCCAGTGGTGAAGTTTTAAAGCCAGAGACGATTAACTATCGTACTTATAAACCAGAACGCGACGGTCTTTTTTGTGAAAGGATTTTCGGACCAGTGAAGGATTATGAGTGCCATTGTGGAAAATATAAGCGCATTCGTTACAGGGGTATTGTTTGTGACCGCTGTGGTGTTGAAGTAACTGAGAAAAAAGTTCGCCGCGAGCGCATGGGACATATTTCCCTCGTTGTGCCGGTGGCTCATATTTGGTACTTCCGTTCTTTACCTAATAAAATCGGCTATTTGCTGGGCTTGCCCACCAAAAAGCTGGATGCTATTATCTATTACGAAAGATATGTGGTAATCAATCCCGGTGTAAAAGCCGAGGATGGGGTTAAAAACATGGATTTCTTAACAGAAGAGGAATACCTGGATATTTTAGATTCTTTGCCAAAGGGCAACCAACAATTGGAGGATGAGGATCCCAACAAATTCATCGCTAAGATGGGTGCTGAGGCCTTGTACATGATTTTGGAGCGTCTGGATTTGGACGAATTGTCTTATGACTTGCGTCACAAAGCCAATACGGAAACTTCCCAGCAACGGAAGAATGAAGCCTTAAAGAGGCTTCAGGTAGTTGAATCTTTCAGGGAATCTAAGGGCGTTAATCGTCCCTCCTGGATGATTATAAAAGTTGTTCCTGTAACACCGCCGGATTTGCGTCCGCTGGTGCCATTGGATGGTGGTCGTTTTGCCACTTCCGACTTGAACGATTTGTACCGCAGAGTGATTATCCGTAACAACCGCTTGAAGCGCTTGATTGAGATCAAAGCTCCTGAGGTAATTCTTAGAAATGAAAAGCGGATGTTGCAGGAGTCGGTCGACTCTTTGTTCGACAACTCTCGTAAATCCAATGCTGTTAAGACCGATGCCAACCGTCCGTTGAAATCTCTTTCTGACAGTTTGAAAGGTAAGCAGGGACGATTTAGACAGAACCTTTTGGGTAAACGTGTGGATTACTCGGCGCGTTCGGTTATTGTTGTTGGTCCAGAATTAGGTATGCACGAATGTGGTATTCCTAAGGATATGGCAGCGGAACTTTACAAACCCTTCATTATACGCAAGTTGATTGAGCGTGGAATTGTGAAGACGGTTAAGTCGGCCAAAAAAATTGTAGACCGTAAAGATCCTGTTGTTTGGGATATTCTTGAAAATGTACTGAAAGGTCACCCGGTATTATTGAACCGGGCTCCAACGCTTCACCGCTTGGGTATTCAGGCTTTTCAGCCAAAAATGATTGAAGGAAAGGCCATTCAGTTGCACCCGTTGGCTTGTGCGGCTTTCAACGCCGACTTCGATGGTGACCAAATGGCGGTTCACTTGCCCTTGGGCAATGCAGCTATTTTGGAGGCTCAGATGTTGATGCTGGGTTCTCAAAATATTTTGAACCCTGCCAATGGTGCACCTATTACGGTGCCTTCACAGGATATGGTTTTGGGTCTTTACTATATGACCAAAATGCGGCCTGGTGCTAAAGGACAAGGATTGGTGTTCTACTCGCCCGAAGAGGCTAAGATTGCTTACAATGAGAAGCAAGTGGAATTGCATGCCCAGGTTAAGGTTAAAACCTATGACCTTAATAAGGAAGGTACACCCGAGCTGATGTTTGTAGAGACAACCGTTGGCCGTATCCTCTTTAATGAGGTGGTGCCACAGGAAGCCGGGTTTGTCAATCAACTGTTGACGAAAAAGGCGCTTAGGGATATTATTGGAGATATTCATAAGGTTTGTGGAACGCCTGCAACAGCAAAGTTCCTGGATGAAATTAAGGGATTGGGTTATAAACTGGCCTTTGAAGGAGGTTTGTCGTTCAACCTGGAGGATGTTATTATTCCACCTGAAAAGGATGCCCTTGTTCAGTCGGGTNNGGAAGTGTTGAACAACTATAACATGGGTTTCATTACCAATAATGAACGTTACAACGCCATTATTGATATCTGGACGCACATCAACGCCCGTTTGACGCACATCCTTATGGAGCAAATCAGTACTGACCAGCAAGGTTTCAACTCGGTATATATGATGCTTGATTCTGGTGCAAGGGGTTCTAAAGAACAGATTCGCCAGTTGTCGGGTATGAGGGGATTGATGGCTAAGCCACAAAAG
>DHVH01000122.1 GCA_002412555.1 Marinilabiliaceae bacterium UBA5213
CAAGCCAAAGCAAACATTAGTACAATGCCTCCATAAAGCATTAGGGTGATTCTTCTATTTTTCATCTGTATATATAATTATTTAAGTACTTCAGCTTTTAATACTAAAGAGTAATTGTCCATGCAGGAAAAAAAAATGTTTTTCCCGGGCTAAAATCCATGTTGATAAAAGTATCGCAGACCTATAGGGGAATTGTTTAAAAAAATGGTGATTCATTGCAATTTTATAACACCATTTTCAGGCATGTTGCAAAGTGAAACATGCGTATGGCAATTGGTGAGATAATTTTTATTTCTTTGTACATTGTTAACACAACCACCGAAAGAATTCGATCGATGAGGCAGCTTAAAATAGCCCTGATGTTTTTGATACTAGGGAATACCTTATTGCAAAGCCAGGCAAAAAACAACATACAAGGATTCCGGGAGGTTTCTCCAAAGGGTGGATTTACCTTCGGCTCCATCCACAGAATAGAAGAAGACAACTACGGATTTATTTGGATGGGAACACATCATGGCCTTTTTCGCTATAACTCAGAAACTTTTGAGAAGTTTGTTCACCTACCTGGCAATGAAAACAGTATACCCTCCAATTATATTTCTGCCATTACGAAAAGCAAGGACAATCAGATGTGGTTTGCATCGGACAATGGCGTTTTCTTTTACAACCAGTCAAAAGAGAAATTTGAACGGTGCAGCTTTATTGATAATAAAAACAACCCTTTACCCTATAACACCACTCGATTGCTAGCCAATCCTCTTGGGGGTTTATGGTCTATTAACAGTAATCGGCTCTATCTGTTAGACCCAAATACCGGGACCTACCAACCAATCGCTCCTCATCCCAACGATAGCATAGTCAACTTTATGACCCTTGATAATGAAGACAGGCTATGGCTTAAATCTGGCAAAGGATGCGTTTACTGGAGCCGAGCTCCCTATAAGGAGTATTCTTTTTTTGGAAATGTTACAAATGCGGCTATTCTATCTATGTTGTATGCTCAAAACAAACTTTGGATTGCCTATGAATCAAATGGTGCGGAAAGCTACGATCAAGAAGGTAACCTAATTGCCAAATACGGACAAACCAGCAACCCCAACACAAACATTAAAAGTGACAGAGTCCGTAAAATAATTGAAGACAGCAATAAGAACATTTGGTTTGCCACTTATAATGGTATATCCATACTCCATTCAAACGGCACCATTTCTTTCTATAATGCAAAAAACACCAAAGGTATAAAGCACTCCAGCATTTACGATATATTTATCGACAGTAAAAATGGTATATGGATTGGTACTTGGTCAGGGACGCTGTCTTACTTAAATTCCTATGACAACCACTTTACTCATCTTGGTACTGAAAATGGTCTTTCTAATGCAGTGGTCAGCTCCGTTAATGAGGGTAAGGGACTTATCTGGATAGGTACCGAGGGGGGCGGACTCAACACCTACGACCCTGATGACGAAACCATTGTACACCACCCATTAACGGCTGAATTCGAATTGATTCAGAACATTAAAGCCATCAAATTTGACCCAAAAGGTGGCTTATGGATAGGCACATTCAACGATGGTTTATGGTACCTAAACCATTTTGATAAAAATGGATACCCTAAGTACCCTATAAAAATCTTAGATGGCGAAATTTATGATATCAAATTTGACAGTACCTATGCCTGGATTGCGACTTATTTTTCAGGTTTCCACAAAATCGAGCTGCAAAGTTTCTATAGATCCGAGGCCCAGGAATCAAGGGTTCCTGAAGCCACTAACATAAACCACTTGAGAACCTTATTGCTAGATTCAAACAGGGGGCTTTGGATTGGCACACAAAATGGGATCCACCATAAGAAGCAAAGCACCGACACTTTTAACCAATACCTTTACAAACCAAACAGCACAGATAATCAACCAGTGTACCATGTATATAATATCTTTGAAGATAACCAGCAAGATGTATGGATAGGTACTTCAATGGGCCTTTATCATTTCAGTCCAGAACAAAACCTCTTGTCTCCATTCACCCCATCCCAATCCTTTGCCCTCAATGAGGTGTACGGAATTACTGAGGACCATGACCATAACCTTTGGATAAGCACAGACAATGGAATTGTGCAATACAATCCTGAAAGCAAATTCTTAAGATTATTTACCGAAGAGGATGGACTTCAAGGAAATCAATTCAACCCCGGAGCTGTTTTTAAAGGAAGTGATGGCACGCTGTTTTTTGGTGGTCCTAATGGCGTAACCATGTTCACTCCGGAAAATATCAAAACAAACCTAGAGCCTCCACAGCCAATAGTGGTAGACCTGTTCATAAACAATCAACGACAAACACCCGCCAACGTGGAAGCCATAGTTCAGGAATCCATTTTAACCAACCATTTGCTTGATTTGAAACACAACCAGAACTCTTTGACTTTTCATTTTGTGGCCAACAACTTTCTTTCGCCACAAAAAAACCAATTCTCATACCGCTTGGTTAATTACAACGATGAATGGAATACCGGCTCCTACAGATCTGTAGCCTATACGAAAATACCTCCGGGCAAATACCTTTTTCAACTCAAGGCTGCTAACAACGATGGCATTTGGAATGAAAAACCCCTGGAAATTGCTATCAAAATAGGCTTCCCATGGTGGCAAAAGTGGTACGCATTTATGGCCTACATCTCCTTCGGCATTTTGGCGGCTTTTTATTTCCATAGAGAACGAAAAATCAAACAACAATTATTGAATGAGGTGCTTATGGAAAAGATAAGGAGCCAACATAAAACGGAACTGAACAATTCCAAACTCACATTTTTTACTAACATTTCACACGAGGTAAAAACACCGCTAAGTTTGATAATATCCCCTTTAGAGCACCTCATCACCAACAGAAAAGAAGATGCAGATCTAAGCGAAACCCTGCATATTATCCACAGAAATGCCAACAGACTAAAACATCTGCTGCACCAACTGATTGACATTCGGCGCGTCGAAGCAGGACAGCTAACCACCACTAAGGATTTACACCCCATTATCCCAGCCATAACTGAAGTCCTGGAATATTTCACGCTGGAAGCTAAAGAACGAAATATAAAACTAGTAATGACTTCTTCCCAGGATTCCATTGAAATAGCAGTTGATTTGGACAAGTTTGATAAAATAATATTCAATTTGTTAACCAACGCGTTCAAATACGTCAACGACAACGGCTCTATTTGTGTAGCGCTGTCTAGAACTTATGGAAATTCACAACCACTTATTGGCTCCGTTTATGAAGAATCAATGGCGGAAATAAAGATTTTCAATACAGACTCATACATCTCCGAAAGTGCCTATTCTGCAATTTTTGAGCGTTTCTTTCAATTACAATCGAACCGGAAGCAAGGAACAGGAATAGGTTTGCATATGGTGAAAGAATATGTATTGCTTCACAATGGACAAATAGATATTCACTCTGATAAAAATAGCGGAACTACCTTCATCATCCGACTACCCTGGATCCATGTTTCGGACCAAAAGACTTTGAGTCATGCTCCTGAATCTATAAAACTATCTGCTCATTCGGAAACCTATCCTTCAGTTCTAACCAATGAATTGGTAAGTGAAAAACAATACCTTATTTTGGTGGTGGAAGACAACTCTGACCTACGTTTGCTCTTAAGAAAAATGCTCTCAAAAAACTATTCAGTCATTACAGCCTCCAACGGAAAATCAGCCTTAGAGCAAGTCAATAGTGTATGTCCCGATCTCATCATTTCAGACGTGTTAATGCCAGAAATGAATGGTTTTGAATTCTGTCAGCACATAAAAACCAACATCCATACCAACCACATTCCGATCATACTATTAACAGCTCTGGATACGGAAGAAAACCAAATCGAAGGATATAAAACTGGTGCAGATATTTACATTGCCAAACCTTTTAGCGAAGCCCTTTTAATCACTCAAATACAAAATTTATTAAGCACCAGAAAAAAACTAAGAGATAAATTTCTTAACCCATCTGCTGTGCTCTCTGCAAATGATCGGCAAAATCCTACTCTATCCTTCCTGACTCAAGCCGAATCCATAGTTTCTGAGCATCTTCTAGATCCCAACTTTACTGTAGAAGTACTTGCAGAAAAACTAAAAATAAGCCGGGCATCACTACATCGCAAGCTGAAAAATCAGACGGATCAATCAGCCACCGAATTTATCCGATTCATACGTCTGAAAAGTGCCATTAAAATGCTCAAAGCAGGGACCTCATCGTTGTCCGAAGTGGCCTACAACGTAGGATTTAGCTCACCATCCTATTTTTCCATCTCCTTTAAAAAACTCTTTGGCAAAACACCCAAAGAGTATTGTGATGAAACCAACAACAAGCGCTTCGACAAACAGTAAAATAATCTGCAATAACATCATCTCCATAGTTTCCCCTTTATCCGGCATTTAAACTAAATGTCCGTCTATTTTCTATATGCTATGTAAGCCATGTTCCAAAATGCAACATAGTTGACAGAATCGCTAAAAAATCAAAACAAATCAAAAAATTATCAAAACAAATTGGGACAAAGAGTCTCTACTTTTATCACTAGACATATAGACTTATTCAAGAAACGCTCTAACACAATGCAAAATCCAAAGTAAGATTACTAAAACAACTTAAAATATCCCTGTTTATGAGACAATTATACTTTATTATTGCACTTTTTTTTCTCGCCGGGGGGTTGGTTCATGCACAAATTGAACCGGAACAATTTGTAGGAGACCCCAACGAATGGAGTGATAAATCGCAATTGACAACCATCGGCCAAAGTGCCGGATTCACAATTGTATCAACTGAGTCAAAGGCTAGTTCCGCGAAACCATCAGGATTTTTGTGGCGATTCAAATTAGCTGATAACGGCTATGTTGAATTTCCCGAGTTGAAAAACCTGGGAACTATCACCCTGCACCTCGCTGGAGGTGCACCAAACTCCATTCAGGTTTACGGACAGGACTATGACTATAACACCATCAATATTGATAAAAAAATAAATGCAAGTGAATGGGAAACTCTAAGCACCATAGGTACAGCCATGCCCAAGGCAGAAATGTGCAAAGCCTATACAGTCAATTGTGATTCCGAGACGCCCATAACCATTCGCGTTGTCAATGCATCCGGTTATTCTATCTGGATTTATGCCATGGAGGTTACTGCTTTTGGCGCTTTGCCACAGGACCGTTTACCCTATAGTTTTGATGAAAATGACATGCCAGCATCTGGAAGTGGGGCAGTCCCATTCCCAACTCCTGGTACTGAATGGAAATCGAGACTTTTAGATATTGATTCGAGTGGGAAACTAACTTACAACCCAGACGACGATGGTTATATTCTCCCCGATTTTAGCCATGCAGGATACATGAATGGCAATAAACCCATTCCAAATGTACCTGTTGTGAAAACGATTTCGGCCCTTGAAGGGGACAATACCGAACATATCCAAAGTGCCATTAACGAGGTAGGGGCTCAGCCTATGAATGGTGAAGGCATTCGGGGTGCTTTGCTTTTGAAAAAGGGTTTATATGAAGTCAAAGGCCCTATTTACGTAAATTTTGAAGGGTTAGTGGTTCGTGGCGAAGGTAATGGGTCTGATCCATCAGAGAATACAGTCATCTACGATTCCTACCGTGATCCTGATGGCAAAGAGGCTTGGCGAAATATCATTCAAGTTGGAAATAGAACTTCGGACAATTGGAATTCCAATAAAAGCGATGAAGAAAATATATTAGATGATATTGTTCCTGTAGGAGCAAAGACAGTTAGGATTCAGGAAAATAGGAACTATAAAAAGGGAGATCTGGTATGTATTTATCATCCCTGCACTGAAGCTTGGTTAGCGTCAATTAATTATGGCGAGGTTGGCAATGATCCAAGCAAATATAAAGATTGGACACCTTCCTCAGCACCTATATATTACCATCGAACAGTAACTGCGGTAACACATTCAGGTGATGAAACAATTGTGGAATTCAATGCACCGGTATTTTACTCGTTGAAAAGATCCTTATCACAAAGTGTTTTATACCGATTCCAAAGAATCTCACTTCAGAATATTGGTTTGGAAAATTTGCGGGTTGATTGCGCTGCCAAAAACATTCCGGATGAAAACCACAGTTGGAATTCTATTGGTTATGTCAATGCTGATAATTGCTGGGCACAGGATGTGGTAGCCATCCACTTTTCACAAGCAGGGTTTTATACCCAACATGCTACCGGGATCACCTTTGAGCGTTGTTTTTCTCTGGATCCGGTAGGAATGGTCACGGGTGAGCGCATGTACAATTTCAATCAATCCTCAAGATCTCAACTCATACTATACAAGGAATGCTATGCACGTGGGGGACGTCATAATTTTGTTTCCAATGGCACTTCTACGGTCTCGGGATGTGTCGTGTACAAATGCAAGTCTGAAGGATCACGAACCAGCAGTGAAGGGCATCGCATCTGGTCACAGGGAATGCTATTCGATTCTTATGAGGATTTCAACCCCATCTCAAACAGCTCATCATTAGTAACACTTGGATTTTACAATCGCTGGAACATGGGTTCTGGTCATGGGTGGGCTATGGTACATGGCGTTATGTGGAATTGTAATATGGTAACAGATCATAGCACTCCTGAAGCGCAGGCCAATTCAAACAACAATACCCGATCAGGAATTTATTGTGAAAAACCACCTACGGCACAAAATTATGCGATTGGCTGTCGGGTAGAGAATAGTGCAGACATAAAAGTGTATAGAAAATCCTTTGGTTTTGTTGAAGGAACCAACCAATCTGGATTGAATCCCATGTCCCTCTACGCAGCCCAATTGTTTGACAGAAAAAACAATTCCACCAGCATAGTACATCCTACCATGATAAGTAGTGCGCAGGTCAGCTTCGACCCAAGCCGAAATCAATTACTCATTATAAATAATGAAATGATGGAAGAGGTTAAAATTTATAACCTTGCTGGTCATCAACTTTATAGGTCAATGCCCAAATCTAAAAGTATCGTCATCACAACCAATAATCTTCTGTCCGGAGTTATTGTCATTAGTATCAAAACAAAACAGGGAATTCAAACTAACAAATTCATCATTTGAAAAAAAAACCTGCTTAGTTGTTTTTGGATGTTTTTTTTAAAGTTAATCCATTATTAATGTTCACTTAATCAATTTTTTATGAGAAAAAACATTTTGACTGCTTCACTTAAAGGAGCACTATTATGTGGCCTGTTGCTTGGCTTGTTGTCCTGCGAAAAGGACCTGCTTATCGACAATGTTATTGATGATGAAATTGCTGAGACTGAAGGTCGTGCAATTTACTCTAACCGTTCTGTTAATTGGAATGGCTTATCAAATGGCACCTACACCCGTGATGCGGCTGTTGCCCATTTTGGCAACCTAAGTGGCACTTGGCAGGAAAGTAGAGCCTATATATCAAATGGTACATGTCGCGTTACTTTACTTAAGAATGCGCTTTCATCTGCAAGCGGCATTATTGTAAGAATTGATGTGTCAGATGGAACCAGTTATGAGATGAATTGGAAGGTCAAGTTTCACAGCCAGTTTGACTGGAGTACTGGAGGAAAGCTGGGTTTTGGCTTTTTGATTGGTGATGGTAACACCGGAGGGGATGCCGCCTGGGATGGCAATGGCGGAAGTTTAAGATTGATGTGGTATAATACAGGAAGCAGAGTATTCCTGCAACCTTATGTCTACTACAGGGATCAACCCGGTACTTTTGGCGATACATTTGGAAAAAGTTATCCTTCCAGTGGTTCTTTAACTAAGGGAACCTGGTACAATGTGCATATGTGGGCACAAATGAACACAGGTAGCAATAAAGACGGATGGATTGAAATAAAAGTAAATGGCATTGATGTCGTTAGAGAGCAAATCAGATGGGTAACCAATAATTCCAAAAGAGCTGTGAGAGATATCTCTTTCCATACTTTTAGAGGAGGAAGCCAATCACATTGGCAATCCTCTACAGATGGCTACATATATTATGATGACTTGTATTGGAATAAGGTCAATTAACTTTTGATAAAGAGGCTGTCTGAAAAGTTGTTTGGCATGCTTTCCTCTCTGTGCAACTTCGTGTATTCTCCGTAAAACTCCGTGTAAAAAATTACTACAAGTTACAAGGGAAGCCACAAAGGACACCAAGAGAACCACAACTTTTTAGACGGCCTCTCCTCCTTATGCCCTTTTCCGTTGTATTATATTACCTTAAAAACTTTTGAATGGAACTCTTTAGTCGGGGACTTAAAAACTTAAGTTCATTCTCAATAAATACCTTCTGCAATTTAATGTTGTTGCCATTAATATTGGTTGCAGGTTGCCAAATGAATAAAGAATCGATCCTGTCTGAAGAGGACAGAGCTATTATTGATTCTATTGTTGAACAGAAATTTAACACTGTAGCGGTTTCCGGATTAGCTGTTGGAGTGGTGGTCGGCAATCAGACGCACACACGTACCATGGGATATAGTGATGTTTCAACCAATAGACTTTTTTCGGATAGCACCGTCTTTTGTGCCGGAGTATTGTCAGAAGCTGTTACAGCTTCCTTATTTTTAGCCCTTCAGCACAATTATAAGGTTAGCATGAACACACCTGTTGCTGAGATTTTAAATCATTTCTCTCTAAGCAGTGATACCTATCAAAACATCAGCGTAAAAAACCTCCTTACCCAAACCTCTGGGGTACCTAAACTTTCTGTTTTATGGGATTACCCCAACATGGGGGATTCGGCATTATATGCCACTACATGGGGCATACGCTTGCTGGAACCAGAATTTCAACCTCCAGGAACTAAAGTCGTGCGATCACCTTATAACTTTGATATTGCAGCGGATTGTATTGAGCATGTGAGTGAAATGTCACTTGACAAGTTTGCCAAAAAATATATGTTCAACCCACTTCAAATGCATCATTCTACATATAAACCAGTTTTTAATGGCGGGGAAGATTTTTCCAAACCTCACCAAATTGTTGATTGGTTGACTTATGAGTATGGTGTTGTGTCCGACTACCCGTTAAACGGCGAACACGCTGGCAGCATAGGTTGGCATACCTCTATAAATGATGCAGTCAGGTGGATTTCAATGCTAATGAACAATGGTCAATTTGATGGAAAAACAATTTTGCCTTCAAAAATTACCAAATTGATGACTAGCCCTCATTATAAGACCAATATAAGCGACGCTTTTATGGGTTTTGGATTGGAAGTAAAATCCGTAGATGGATTGGATTACTATTATAAAACAGGCTTTACTGGTGGTTTTGAGCAGTCCCTGATAATGTTACCATCCTTGAAAACCGGAGTTGTAGTGATTACAAATGCAGTGAGCGACTTCCAGCCAGAAGTCTTTGCCCAAGAATTAATATCAAGCATTATTAATAAGGTCATACCAAAATACAAAACGCCTGTTCACTTAAAAATGGGAAAAGTGCTTAAGACAACTCAGTCTGTCGATAGTGCCTTACTCGTTTTTGAGAAGAACAGGACCAACGATTTTTACGACTGTTCTGATATTGCCTTGAGTCAATTTGGGATGAATCTCCACTATCACTTAAACAGAGAAGAAGATGCATTAAAAGTTTTTCAAAAGTGTGTAGAATTATTTCCGAATTCAGCATACGCACATCTGAATCTTGCTGAATACTATGCAGCAAACATGAATTATAAACAGGCAGAAAAAGAACTTTATATAGTAAAAACAATAGAGAATACTGAATTCGATGTAAAAGAGCGGGTTAAATTGGTAGAAACGTCCATTGATCTTATAAAAGAAAAGGAAAATTATGAATAAGGCCAATAAATAATATTATTAATTCGAAGCTAAACAACTGTGCAACATTTTAAAAGGGGGCTAATTATATTATGCTTTACATTATTTGCATTGCAGATTCATGCAGGAGTATTTGCCAAAGGAATGCACCTTTTAATGCCAAGTCAAGTTGAAATCCTATTTGGATATCAGCGACAATCGTTAGACTGGTCTATTGCAGGGAATATTCGTGGACAAAATCCAAATATCCTGTCCCATCTGTTGTGGTCCAATCTAGAAGGCATTAATATGGAGTTAAATCCCAAATTTCAATTGGGAAAGCTTTGGCACTTTGAAATTCCCATGCAGATAAATTATGTGGTAAATGGAACAGTAACTGATTCCGACTATAAAGCGGATAACCGAAAAGATCGTGTTTTTTATGCTGAAGCTTCGGCACGAGGGACGAATGGTTATAATTTTCGTCCCCTATTTGGACCTCGCTTTGCTCTGCATCCAGACCTCCAGTTAACGCTGTACCTTAATTATTCGTTTTTGTCAGATACCTATTATTTAAGAGATTCTTTTAGTGACAGGGCAACGCTCAACAGCCATTACAAAACGTATTGGCATGGCCCTGGATCTTCACTTGAGGCGAGATACACTATTGGTCGACAGGTTTCAACAGTGGTGCTGATCAACTACAGCATCTTCAACTATAGTGCTGAAGCCGACTGGAATCTTGTCGACTCATTTAGTCATCCTGTTAGTTTCTTGCATAAGGCCAGAGGTTTTGGGTATTCTCCCAGCCTCAAATTAATTTACAACACAGACACATCATTATCATTTATTTTGAACCTGGGTTACACACATTTGCATACCGGTAAAGGAATTGATGTGCTTTACAAATCTGATGGAAGCACCATTAAAACCATGCTAAACAGTGTCATTCTAAAAAGTTATACCTTTAGAACTGGAATGGTTTATTTATTCTGATCATTCAACCACGCAAAAAAAACATCTGTGCCTTAATAAGACATTTGTAAGCGAACAACCTAATCATCTGGCCGAATCTCTCATTTCGATGAGCGACCGCTGATCACTATAGCAAAATCACTCCGTTTTGCAAAACAATCTGCATACAAACCTTTGTTTCCCGGACACAGCCACATAAATCTCATCGGCAGAAAAATTGGATCGATTTGTTATTTTATAAGGAATACTTATAATCATTATAAAAACACAATACACCACAATCTATATTTTAATAAATTAAACGATAGGTGAAACCTCATGCATGTCTAAAATCAAACAAGGCTTCAAATGCTGGGCACGGAAATTTCCGATAACACAGCGCTTGAAGCCTTGAAAAAACTAATGGATTTTTTCTATATCCACCTTACCAGACTAAAATCCTGCTTATGTGGCAAGGCCTCATTATACGGGAACATACGAATACCAAACTTATAAACACCGGGCAGATTTAATTTGTAGTCGAGTTTATATTGAACGATTGAACCCTCTTTCTTAACTTCTTTAAAAGGTTCTATGTGTAGAATGGCCGGGAACTGGTCTTCACTGGCTTCTGCAATCACCATTTCCAGCCCGATTTCCACCCCTACCAATCGCTTCAGGTCTAATGTAACGTCCACTTCATACCTCTCACCAATACCGAGTTCCTTGTGAGAAATGTCAGGCATGGTGCATGAAAGAACCGATACATAATGCCATCCGGCATAGACCCGACGTTTCCATGCAGCAATTTCCCGGGCCATACGGTGGTCACCGACATTCAACAACTTCACACGCTCGAACATGGGATGGTAAAACCTGTCCTCATAATCGTTAATCATTCGGCGGGTAGTAAACTCAGGAGCTATTTTGGCAATGGAGTTTTTAACATACTGAATCCATCCCGCCGGAATGCCCTTTTCATTTTTCTCGAAAAAGCGGGGAATTATTTCATTCTCAAAAATACTGTAGATGGTCTTGGCATCCAGATCGTTTTGAAAATCCGGATTATCAAAAGCTTGCTTGTCGGTCAACGCCCAGCCAGCCTCTTCCTTATAGCCTTCGAACCACCAACCATCCAACACACTGAAGTTTAAAACACCGTTCATCTCAGCCTTTTCACCACTGGTTCCGGAAGCTTCAAGGGGACGGGTAGGTGTATTTAACCAAACATCCACTCCACTCACCAGTCGCTTGGCCAAATCCATGTCATAGTTTTCAAGGAAAATAATTTTCCCGGTAAACTCAGGACGTTTCGATATTTCCACGATGTGCTTAATCAACCCCTGGCCGGCACCATCCGCTGGATGCGCCTTGCCGGCAAAAATAAACTGAACGGGTCGCTTTGGATCATTAACGATGCGTTCCAATCTGTCTAAATCAGTAAACAACAAATGCGCTCGCTTATAAGTGGCAAACCTTCGTGCAAAACCAACCGTCAGAGCATCTTCCCGTATTGTATCAAGCACATCAACAATGTGCGAGGGATCTTCGTGGCGTTCCACCATGCCAACGCCCATGCGCCAACGAATGTAATCAATCAGCTTTCTGCGTAAAGCCACTCTGGTCTCCCAGATACGTTCATCTGAAACATTGTATATCTTCTCCCAGCGCGACTTGTCCGATACATCCTCCAAAAAGCCTTCACCAAATTCAGACTCATAGAGTTTTCGAAATTCCTTGGCCGTCCAAGTGCCATAATGAACCCCATTGGTCACGTACTTAACATGCAACTCCTCCGGGAAGTAACCTTTCCACATATGTCGGAACATCTTCTTAGTTACCTCACCATGCAACCAACTCACACCATTGATTTCCTGAGATGTTTTTGCAGCCAGGACACTCATTGAGAATTTCTCATTTTCTTCAATTCCCTCCTGTCCAAAATCCATCAACTCATCCCAGGTAATATTGAGCTTTTCAGGAATGTGTCGCATATAAACACGAAACAGGTCTTCGTCAAACTTATCGTGACCGGCAGGAACTGGCGTGTGAGTGGTAAACAAAGAAGAGACTTTAACCAGCTCCAGAGCTTCAGCAAAACTGAATTTCTTTCCCACCAAATGGACCAGACGCTCCACATTGATAAGGGCTGCATGGCCTTCATTGCAATGATAGAGGTCAATCTTGGCTTGAAGGGCCTCCAGCAATCGAACGCCACCCATGCCCAGCAAAATTTCCTGCTTCAAACGATTTTCCCAGTCACCTCCATACAGCTTAAAGGTAATTTCCCTATCCTGATGGTTATTCTCCGCAATATCGGTGTCCATTAAATACAGCGAAATTCGTCCCACCTGTGCTTTCCAGACAGCCGCATAAAGCTCCCGGCCAGGCAGGTCTATTTTCACCTTAATTAATTGACCATGCGCATCGCGCACCTCTTCGAGCGGCAGACTGGAGAACTCCTGCATTTCGTAACTCGCAGTTTGTTCACCGTTAACCGTCAGCACCTGCTTAAAATATCCGTAGCGGTACAAAAGACCTACAGCGGTAATATTCACACCTTTGTCGCTGGCTTCCTTTAAATAATCACCAGCCAGAACACCTAAACCGCCACTAAAAATCTTCAGCACATCGTTCAAGCCATACTCCATACTAAAGTAAGCGATGGAAGGCCCCTGACCCATTGGCTGTGCCATGTATTTCTGAAACATCTCATAAACCTCATCCAGTTTTGAAGTAAAGGTGGCATCTTCAGCTAACTGCGTCAGCTTTTTAAAAGATACTTTCTCCAATAATTGAATAGGATTCTTTCTGACGTTTTCCCATATCTCTTCATCGATCATCTCAAAAAGCTCCACAACCTGGTAATTCCATGTCCACCATAAGTTACGTGCCAAAATATTTAACGCAGAGATGCGATCCGGCATTTTTGATTTAATCACCAACTTTTTCCATGATGGTACAGATACCAAGTCGGGCTTAACCGGAACCCGCACCTCGCGTTGCAGCACTGTAGTAAACTGATCCCGCCGATTATTGACCTCTTTTAATGCAATATCATAGGCCTCATAATAGTGTTTGATCAAATTGTCCCACTCCAGCTCGGCTGCCAGCTTAAAACATTTTTTACTGGCCTCAGCTATTTTAGTGCCATCCGTGGAAGCAAAAGTTTTAATAACAGAAACAATACTGCGGACAGCTTCTTCTCTATTGCTGTCGTTGCGGGTAATCACTGCAACCCCGTCAAAAACGGATTTGGAAAACTGCGACGCCCAAATACCAAAACCAGCCAGGGTTGTAGTAACAGTGGGGATGCCAAAAGCAATACTCTCCTGCGGGGTGTAGCCCCATGGCTCATAATAGGACGGGAAGACCGTCAGGTCCAT
>DHVH01000232.1 GCA_002412555.1 Marinilabiliaceae bacterium UBA5213
AACAAATACGATGCGGAGGGTGCCAATGGTCACATCAGACACACGTGCTAAAAAAATAAGTAGGGGAATAAACACCCAGGTAAACCAAAATCCATCATTTATAAAATCCATATACTGTACTCTTTTAGGTCGAGACTATTACAATTAGTCACTAAACTGCCTTCTTGTGATGTTCGTTTTTCGGTCGTTGTTTCAAAACGAGAATAACCGTTTATCCCGATTCTTCGGGACAGTATTTGACATTTTCTTAACAAAGACTATTTAAGGGATACTTCAAATCTGTTTTTATTAATAATATAGCGACTATGAGCACCTATGGCAATCTCTTCAAGGTTTTCATCAAAGATGGCAATGTCAAAAAAAAGCTTTTTCTTTTCGATAAACTTGAGATGTACGATGCAACGCACTTTATGGCCTAAACCTACGGGTTTAAAATGCTTTATATTTATGGCGGTACTGACCGTTTCTTCATCATCATTTAAGTAGGGACCAATTAAATTGGCCACCGCTTTTTCAATGATTAAAATAAGAGATGAAGTGGACAGGGCATTTACGCTGGAGGTTTCCAGGGTGCTGGCTAAATCAGCGGGTTCAACCCGCTTTTCCAGTGTTAATCGAAGTCCTTCTTCAAGTGTATTGGTGTTCATTATCAGGTGTTCTTATAAATTTGGTGAATAGCTGAATCGACTGTTCAAAAAGTAACTCTGTAGCGCTAAGTGCCCCCTTGTGTATTTATAATAAATTGTTACACAGAGTTTCCTGGAGACAATAGTGTCCCCAGAAACCATTTAGATACGACGAAAGGACTTTTTTAGCCAGCCTCTTTTAATCTGTGTATCAAAGTTAAAGCAAATGTCAGTAATAACCAAGAAGGCCAGCCCAGAGTACGATTAGAATTCTGAAGTGAAATGAAATTTTATATTTTTAAAACCCTCCTGGGCCATCTGAAGCATGTAGGAAGAGTCTGCCAGAAACACATCCCTGCCGTGCTTGTCTTTGGCCATAAACTGAGTTTTCCGCTTTTTAAAGTCGTCCAACTGCTTGGCGTCATCTGATTGAATCCAACAGGCTTTGTACAAGTGAATGGGTTCATAGCGACAAGATGCTCCGTATTCGTGCAATAAGCGGTATTGAATCACTTCAAACTGCAGGGCACCAACTGTGCCGATTATTTTTCGACCATTGAACTGATTGGTAAAGAGTTGTGCCACACCCTCATCCATAAGCTGATCGATGCCCTTGGCCAGCTGTTTGGATTTCATGGGGTCTGCATTTTCGATGTATTGAAACAACTCGGGCGAAAAACTTGGTAGTCCTTTGAAGTTCAAAACCTCGCCCTCTGACAGGGAGTCGCCAATCTTGAAATTGCCAGAATCCGGTATTCCTACAATATCGCCTGGAAAGGCTTCATCAATGATGGACTTTTTTTCGGCCATGAAGGCGGTGGGACTGCTGAACTTCATTTGCTTGCCCAAGCGCACGTGTGTGTAGTTGGTATTGCGCTGAAAATGCCCCGAACAGATTTTGACAAAGGCCAAGCGGTTGCGGTGGTTGGGATCCATATTGGCATGAATCTTAAACACAAATCCGGAAAACTTATT
Organism: Marinilabiliaceae bacterium UBA5213; assembly: GCA_002412555.1. GTDB lineage: Bacteria > Bacteroidota > Bacteroidia > Bacteroidales > Marinilabiliaceae > Geofilum. The sequence continues at coordinate 1,602 of DHVH01000232.1, forward strand.
TTCATCGGGTAACACTTCCCGTGTTTCTGTTTTGGATGGCAATGGCGAAGGTGCTATCTGAAGAAAGGCATGCAACAATTCCTGAACCCCGAAATTGTTGAGCGCACTCCCAAAGAATACGGGCGCCAATTTTCCTTTTAAATATTCTTCATGGTCAAATGCAGGATAAACGCCCTGTACTAACTCTATGTCCTCACGCAGCGCTATGGCCGCTCTTGGGGATACAAATTCATCCAGCTTGGAGTCTTTGATATCTTTAATCTCAATACCCTGCTCAAGGGTTTGCTTGTTGGGGGTGAAGAGATAAAGGTTTTCTTCATAAATATTGTAAACACCGCGAAATTCGGTGCCATTACCAATGGGCCATGCCAAGGGACGAACGCCAATTTTTAGTTCTTCTTCAATTTCATCCAAAATTTCGAAAGCATCGCGCCCCGGACGGTCTAGTTTATTGACGAAAACCATTACCGGGGTGTGGCGCATGCGACAAACCTCCATCAGTTTGCGCGTTTGACTTTCAACACCTTTTGCGGCATCAATAACAATAATTACACTGTCTACAGCTGTTAATGTTCTATAGGTATCCTCAGCAAAATCCTGGTGACCGGGGGTATCCAGTATGTTGACCTTGTATCCTTTGTAATCGAAACCCATGACGGAAGTAGCCACCGAAATTCCTCTTTGCTTCTCAATTTCCATGAAGTCGGATGTGGCTGTTTTCTTTATTTTGTTCGATTTTACAGCACCAGCCACATGAATGGCTCCACCAAACAGAAGTAATTTTTCGGTGAGCGTGGTTTTGCCGGCATCTGGGTGACTGATAATTCCAAAAGTGCGTCTTCTTTTTATTTCTTCCTTGAACGTCATGTGTTTTTGTTTTGAAATGGCAAAAATAGTCAATTTCTATGGTTCTGTTGTTTTTTTATTCCTCCGATTTTGTCTTACTTTTGAATAGAATTGAACCTAAAAGTACCAAGGTATGAGTTGGAGTAATTATCACGGACATTGCTATTATTGCGATGGAAAGGAAGTGCCGGAGGCCTATGTCAAAGAGGCCCTGAGACAGCAGATGCGAGTTATCGGTTTTTCGTGCCATGCACCTTTGCCCTTTGAAACAGGGTGGACCATGCCTGCCGATAAATTGGGTGCTTATTTGGCGGAGATTGATCTGGTTTCACGAAAGGCACCTAAGGGGCTGACTGTTCTGAAGTCTCTGGAGGTTGATTATATTCCTGAAATCATGCGTCCCAATCATCCCGAGATACAAGCATTGGAACTGGATTATGTGGTGGGATCGGTGCATTATGTCGACCGGCTACCCAATGGAAAGCACTGGTCGATCGACAACAGCAACAGCGAGTTTAAGGAAGGTGTCGACACCATTTTTGGTGGAGATGTGAAGAAGGCGCTAAAGCGCTACTTTGAGCTACAGCGCCAAATGATTATAGAGGGTACACCGGATATTTTGGGACATTGTGATAAGATAAGGATGCACAATTTGGTGCATCCGCATTTTTGCGAGACCGATGATTGGTATGTCCAGGAGGTACAGTCCCTACTGAAATTGGCTGCTGAAAATCAGGTTATTGTCGAAATTAATACCAAATATTTTTCAAGACAAGCCATGTTTTTTCCGTCACAGGAGCATTTTAAATTCATGTTGGACAATGACGTTCGTGTGACTATAAACAGTGATGCGCATCGTCCGGAAGCCTTAACGGACGGTTTTTCAGTGGTTGCCGGACTGCTGACATCGGTCGGTTATGAATATCTATGGGAATGGGATGGCGGGCTATTTTCCCCTCATCGTTTTAACAATGAGGGGATTGTGTGGGGGTGATGGAGTTCTTACACTTTGATATCAATCAATAACTGACCATCTTTCACCAATTCGTCTTCTTTCACCGCTACTTTGGTAACTGTACCCTTGCCCTCGCTTTTTATTTCGTTCTCCATTTTCATGGCAGAAAGGACAACCAGCGGAGTGCCCACTTCAACGGTATCTCCCACTTTTACTTTTATTTTGACGATTTTCCCGGGCATGGGTGACTTTATTAACTGGTGCGCCTCTTTTTTAGCTTTGCCGTTTGGCGTAAAAGTGCTGGCAGGAACTACATCAATATTAAAGGAATTGTAAAGGGTGTTGACTTTGTAATTACCGGGCTCGTCACTGGCAATCATTTCCATATTGATGCTGTTTCCCTTGTTTAATATGGAGTAAACTCCTTCCTCCACTTTTACTACATCCAGTGTGTATATTTTTTCTCCAATAGAAACGGTGAAAATATCACCTTCCTTTTTAAGAACTTTGATTGACTTTTCTTTATTTCCTGATTTTACAAGCATTTTCATTTGAATGATTTTTTTAATAATTCATAGGTGCTTCAGCGGTACTTCTTGTCATAAACAACTTTTATCGGTGATTTACGATGCCCCTAGTAGGGATTGTGCCTGAATAAGCGACCAAAGTTCTTCCAGTTAGAGCCACCTGTTGATTGTTGTTTAGAGAAGTCCATGCGCTTGTGTTGCCTGTTTTGAAAATCGAGATAGGCCATAATCATGGCAATGTCCTCACTCTCATCACTGCTGGATTTTGGTTTTATTAATTTTTCAATATTGTCATCAATGAAATGGGTATTGTAATTGCCATCGACAAAGGGCTGGGCTTGCATAATGCTTTGAACAAAGGAAATGTTTGTTTTAACACCGGTTATTTTGTACTCATAAAGTGCCCGCTTCATGCGCTCTATGGCTTCTTTTCTGGTGGGTGCCCAAACAATCAATTTGGAAATGAGCGGGTCGTAATACATGGGTATTTCAAAACCCTCATAGACATAGCCATCTGTTCGAACGCCCAAACCAAGGGGTTCTGTAATGTGGCGTATTAAGCCGGGACTAGGGACGAAATTATTGGCCGGGTCTTCGGCATAGATGCGCGCCTCAATGGCATGGCCGCGTTGAACGATGTCCTTTTGAGCAAATTCCAGTGGTTCATTACTGGCTACTTTAATTTGTGCCTTTACAATATCAATGCCTGTCACCCTTTCGGTAATGGGATGCTCAACCTGCAGGCGGGTGTTCATTTCCAGAAAGTAGAAGTTCCGGTCTTTGTCGACCAGAAATTCAACTGTGCCAGCCCCCGAATAGTTTACAGATTTTGCCGCAGCAATGGCTTGTTCTGCCATGGCGGCACGCAGTTCGGAAGTGATGAAAGGGGAAGGGGTTTCTTCAACTACTTTTTGATGGCGACGCTGAACCGAACACTCCCTCTCAAAAAGGTGCACCACGTTTCCGTGGTTATCAGCCATTATTTGAAATTCAATATGGTGGGGTTCAAGGAGATATTTCTCCATATAAACTGCGTCGTTGCCAAAGGCATTGGCGGCCTCGGATTTAGCACGAAGCAGTGAGGGGATTAAATCTTCTTCCGATTTTACCAATCGCATCCCTTTTCCTCCACCACCGGCAGATGCTTTTAACATTACCGGATACCCAATTTCCTTAGCCAGCTTTTTAATACCGGATTCAGCTTTGGGAAGTTCATCTGTCCCTGGCACTATGGTAACACCGGCCTTTTTCATTAATGCCCGTGCCGTCATTTTATCTCCCATGGCAGTAATGGCTTCTGCAGAGGGACCAACAAACAGGAGTCCGGCCTGACGGATACGATTCGCAAATTCGGTGTTCTCTGACAAAAATCCGTACCCTGGATGTATGGCATCCGCTTTGCTTTTTTTGGCTACAGCCAATATTTTGTCGATATTCAGATAGCTTTCAGAAGAAGGGGAAGGGCCCAATCGATAGGCCTCATCGGCATACCTTACATGCATAGAAGAGCGGTCGGCATCTGAATAAACTGCTACACTTTTAATTCCCATTTCACGACACGACCGGATGATCCTAACCGCAATTTCACCCCGATTGGCTACCAACACTTTTTTTATCATAATGCTTGTTTTACCTGGTAATACTTTTTTTACCGGACCAATGATTGGTCGGGAGATTAATGTAAATGATGTTAATAAAAACAATTGATTTCTAAAATCTTTTAATAAACAGTCAGGTTACAAAGTTGTTTAATTAGAATGGTTCCAAATTAATGTTTTTGGATCAGAGATGTTGAACCTTTAGCTGCCTAAACCCTTATATTTGGTAGATAAAACTAAAAATTAAAAGAGTATGCTGAATAAGAAAGTAGAAAAAGCCCTTGTAGCTCAGGTTGAGAAGGAGGGATATTCGTCACATCTTTATCTGGCCATGGCTGGCTGGGCTGAAAGCAAAGGGATGGAAGGCATTGCCAAGTGGTTATATGCGCAGGCTGATGAGGAGCGTATGCACATGCTTAAATTTATTCTCTATGTTAATGAGCGAAGCGGACGCGCTATTATTCCTGGCTTCGACAAGCCTCCTGTAGATTTTGACGGAGTTAAGAAGATGTTCGAGCAGGTTTTGGAGCATGAGCAGTATGTTTCAAAATCGATCAATGACATTGTGCAGGTTTGCCTGGATGAAAAGGACTTTACCACTCACAATTGGATTCAGTGGTTTGTTCAGGAGCAAATTGAAGAAGAAGCTTCGGCCCGTGCTATACTGGATAAGCTGAATTTGGTTGGAGATGGCAATTTGTATTTGTTTGATCGTGACATCATGGGTATGCGCGGTGCTGCCGGTGCAGCTGAGTAACCTTTTAAGATAAATTTTAAAAAGGGATTGCCTTTTTAGAAGCTGTTTTAACCTTGTTTTAGCAGTTTCTCAATGTGCAATCCTTTTTTTTATTGCTACTTAAAAGCGTTGTATTACTTTTGTGCCATTCAAAGCATTGCCAAACTGGCAAAATGATGAAGAAGCAAATTCGGTTCCTGTATGGGGGGACATGTTGAAGCTGATAACCGATAATAATAAAATTCAAGTGAAGCTAGTAGCAAAAACATTTCATGGCCTGGAGCAGGTGCTTGCAGGGGAGTTGGAGGCCTTAGGAGCCAAAAATGTCCAAATTCTTAAACGTGCTGTATCTTTTGATGCCAATAAGGAGTTGCTTTATAAAAGCAACCTTCAATTGCGCACAGCCATACGCATACTTCAACCACTTACCACATTTTCTGCCAGGCAGGAAGATGAACTTTACGCGGCTGTTAAAGCTTATGATTGGTCGCCCTACCTGAAAGAAGATCAAACCCTGGCCATTGATGCAGTGGTGTTTTCTCGTTATTTTACGCATTCAAAGTTTGTGGCCTTGCGCGTTAAGGATGCCATTTGCGACCAATTCAGAGATCGCACGGGCAAGCGCCCTTCAGTAAATCTGGATCGTCCCAACCTCTTGATTAATGTGCACGTAGCGGAAGATAAGTTTACCTTATCGATGGACAGTTCTGATGAGCCGCTTAATCGAAGAGGATACCGGACCAAGGAGCATGCAGCCCCAATAAATGAGGTGTTGGCGGCCGGACTGGTTATGCTGTCGGGCTATGACGGGTCACAACCCTTTTTGGATCCCATGTGTGGTTCAGGCACTATTGTGATGGAGGCTACCATGATTGCGGCCCGTATGG
>DHVH01000342.1 GCA_002412555.1 Marinilabiliaceae bacterium UBA5213
AGCGCCCTTCTCTATATGAGAGGTAATATTTTCTAGTACAACAATGGCATCATCCACCACCATACCAATGGCAATGGAGAGTGACGACAAAGAAATTATATTTATGGTATTACCGGTGACATATAAATAGATGAACGCTACAATCAGCGACACGGGAATGGTGAGAATGATAATGAAGGTCGCCCGCCATCGCCCTAAAAAGAAAAGCACCACCAATACGACAAAGATACCGGCATACATAATGGTACTGGCCAGACTGTTAACAGAACTCTCGATGAACTCGGAGGTGTCAAAAATCGTTTCCATACCCACATCAGGTGGCAAATTCTTCATCAGCTCAGGCATCATCTTCTGCACCTCTTTGGCGATTTGCACCGAATTGGCACCCGACTGCTTTTGAATGATGATACGGGCAGCCGTCGCGCCATTGGCGCGCTCATCGAAAGTGATTTTAGCGATGGTATCTTTCACCACGGCTACATCCGATAGTTTAACTATCCTTCCCATAAAACTGCCAACCACCAGATTGTTCAGTTCTTCGCTGCTTTTGTATTCGCCTTCAACGCGTATGGGATAGGTGTGACTGCCAATGTCCAGCACACCACCCGGTAGATTCAGATTCTCCTGTCCGATAACCGCCCCCAGCTGCTCAACAGACATGTTGTAAGCCTCCAGTTTTCGGGGATCTACGTTAACCTGAATTTCGCGCTTGGGACCACCCGAGACAGACACAGCCCCTACGCCTTCAATCCGGTTCAGCGGATTGACTATGGCTTCATCCAAAATCTTGCTCAGGGCAGGATAACTTTCCTCAGCAGTAGCCGAAAGCATCAATATGGGAATCATATTGGTGCTGAATTTAAAGATGATGGGCTTCTCCACGCCATCAGGCAGAAACGACTCCGTTCTCCCCAACACATCGCGGATATCATTGGTAGCCTCATCCAAGTTGGAGCCCCATTCAAACTCGAGGGTCAGAAGCGAAAAGTTATCCCGCGAGACCGAGGTGAGTTTTTTTAAGTCGTTGACCGTATTGAGCTGATCCTCCAGCACCCGGGTAATATTTGTTTCGATGTCAAGCGCCCCGGCACCCTGATAAAAAGTATAAATGGTGACCATGGGCGGGTCTATTTCCGGATACAAATCGATGGGCAGATAGCGCACCGAGAAAAGACCGAAAACAATAACCCCGATAAAAATGAGTATGGTCGTGATCGGCTTCTTGACAGCCGTTTCGTATATTCTCATGACAATTATTTTTTTTTAAAAAATAGTCTGTTTTCATTGGTCTGGACCAATGAGCGGCATTAATTTTGGATTTCCACTTCGGTGCCTTCCAGTAATCTTGACTGTCCGGCCATAACCACTTCCTCACCGCCATTCAATCCCTCCAGCACCTCGTAGTACTGACCAATTAAGCGACCGATTTTTATGGTGCGCCGCACGGCCTGTCCATTCTCAATCAAAAAGACATAGCGTTCGTTGACGCCTTGTTGGCGGACTACCGCCAAATCAGGCACCACCACCCGATCCAGGTCTCCAAACCCAAAAGTCACCCGACCAAACATTCCGGGTCGAATCAAGCCCTCTTTATTGGGAAAGATCATCTCTACCGTAAAAGTGCGGGTATTGACATCAATGGTCGGATATTTCAAGTGTACCGACCCTTCAAAGCTTTGGCCGGGGTAAACATCCAGAGAGAGGGAAACATTCATATCTTTATCGACTCTGGGAAAATATTGCTCACCCACATTCACGGTGACCTTCACAGGATCGATGATCTCAACGGTCAGTATGGCTGCACGGCCATCAGCTACAGGCGACATACCGTACATTTCTCCATTTTCGTAGAAGCGACCAGTAACAACTCCGGAGATAGGTGACCGCAACTGGGTATTGGTAACCAGATTGGCATAAGAACTGCGGGCCACATCCAGTTGAGATTTTAGCTGATCCAATTGTTGCAACGACACACTTCCAACCGCATATAAGGTATCCATGCGGGCATACTCCTTTTCGAGCATTTCCATCTGGGTCTGGGCTTGACGAAAATTCGAGGCGTCCATCTGCACCAACACATCGTTCTTACGCACATAATCGCCCACTTCTTTTAAGATGCGCTCTATGCGTACAGGCTGTGCTGAACTGATGTAAGCCTTTTCAAAGGCCTCTATATTGGCTGAAAAAACAGCCCTTTGTTCTACATTGTCCCTACCCACAATGGCCGTCTTCACAACCGGCTTCTTTTCAGCCGCTTCATCTGTTGTTCCGCTTTTACCGGAACAGGCAGAAAAAACAATGATCCCTGTCAAAAATAGCGCTCCAGATAGTACGCCCGATACTTTTCGCTTCATATCTATATACATTTATTATTTTTTTAAACTTTTCACCAAGTGCGATTGCTAATGGTTCGTTATTGTTTTGTAGGTGGCTGATTTTAAATGACTTGTACTCTTTGCCTACAGAAGCATAACTTACTAAATATCATGGATTTACTTTTTCCTATCAACCTAATGACCTATCAACCTATCAACCTAATGACCTATCGACCTATCAACCTAATGACCTATCGACCTATCGACCTAATGATTGTAAATCCTGTCCCAAAATCTTCCTGTATTCCGTTTCAGCAGAAAGGTAATCATACATGGCCTGATTCAGGTTGAGTTTGGCCTGCGTCAAGGCAATCTCGGCATCATTCAACTCGAGAAAGGTCCCCGACCCGGTATTGTAACGGGTCTGGGCAATGCTGAACCCCCGTTCGGCCTGCTTAACCCCTTCCCTATTAGAATCGATTTGCTCCAGCGCTTTAATCATGTTAGTATAAGCATTGCGCATTTGCAAGGTCAGGTTGCGCTCCATGTATTCCAACTGCATCTGCATTTGCTCCATACCAATGGCGACCTGCTTTTCCTGATGATGGATGGAAAAGCCATTAAAAATGGGGATGCTTAATTGCAATCCCATGGCAAACGGATTGGCCCAGCGGTAATCGGCAAACTGAAAGTCATTGGCCTGACTAACGGCCTGGTAGTTGATAAAGCCCACCAGGTTGGGATAGCGCTGAGAGCGAACCAGATTGTACTGTGTCTGCATCTTATCTAATTGGAGTTCTAATTGAACCAAATTCGTATTGTTGGTTAAATCAACATCTCCGGATGCGTTGGCCTCTCCTACCCTGTTTTCAAAATCAAACAACTCCTCGGTCACCTTTATTTCAACTTCCTGACGAACCCCTAACAATACCCTGAGCATCATTTCGGACAAGCGAACACCATTCTCGGCTTGCACCAAGGAAGGGCGCAAATTGCGCACCTGCACTTCGCTGCGGATGACGTCGTATTCGGCCACAACACCCTGGCTAAACATATTCTGTACGTTGCTAAGATTTTTTTCGGCATTCTCAATACTCTTCTGCATCACCGCATAAGAATCGTTGGCCAGCAGCAGTCCGTAATATGCACTGCGCACCTCTGCCTCCATATTGATGCGGGAGGCTCTTGCCGACTCGAACGCAGCCTTTACCTCATGTTCAGACAGCTTGATGTTTTGAAACAAAGAATACGAAAACAAGGGCATAGAGGCAGTCAGGGAACCCGTAAAACTGTTCTTAAATCCCATTTCCATGGCACCACCGGTACCAGGACCAAAAACACCATCCGGTAAAAAAAGCACCTGCAACTTCATGTTACGGGTGTAGGCGCCTTCGGCCGAAATAGCCGGAAAAAGCGAACTCCATGCTTCTTTTCTGGCATAGTCCACCCGCTCAATTTCCTTATTGGCTATTTGAATGGTGAGATTGTCGGTCAATGCCAGCTCCAATGCCTTGTCCAAAGACAACTCAAGGGTATCGGCTGAGGCAAGCACTTCCTGAGCACTCGCCAGAGGTTCCCCTCCCAAAACAAGAACTACCAGTGCTATCAATGCGCTATTCATCCTAAACATCTTTTTTGCTTGCATAACTAATAATCTGTTTGTAATTACTTTCTCATTTATTCTTCCCATTTCCTGCTTTCCAAAAGTGCTTCCAGCTCTTTGATACCATCCACAGTGGAAATGCCTCTGATAAAATTTAAAAACAGGGTTTCAAAAACTTCAGAAGCAGGAAATAAATCGGGAGGAAAGACCTCTTTCCGACTCATGGCATTCATCTGTTCAATAAATATTTTAGCCACCAGCTTTATGTTTAACCCTTCCCGAAAATAACCTTCCTTAATACCTCTGTTCACCAAGGCCTGAAAATCGTTGTAGGATTCTTCCCGTTTATGATTAATGGTCTCTTGCCAAAGCGCAGGATAGTGCACCTCCAAGTCATCAAAGTAAACCGGACTGATCTCTTTGATGGCTTTGGAGCCATAAACCAGAGCGCCAATGACGACTTCCAACACGTTGGAGGCATTGTTCTGAACTTCCTCTATTTGGGCATCATTCTCCTGCATAATGTGCTGGAGGCAGGCCTTGAGGAGCTCCGTTTTATCATCGAACAATTCGTAAATGGTCCGTTTACTTACGCCCAGTCTGCGGGCAATATAATCCATGGTTACTCTTCGGATGCCCTCCTTGATAAAAAGTTGCCCGGCCCCTTCAATGATTCGTTGTTTTACTTCCATATTACAGCAATTTGCGTTTCCAAAATTACATTGAAAACTAAAAAAACCCAAATAGTTTTATAGTTTTAACCTCTGTTAACGCAGGGCCATCGACTTCAAAAAGGTAGCCAGGTAAAACCTATAAGACCCGATCACAAGGTGATCATTGTTTTAAACATTTTTTTGGAAACTATAAAATGACAAAAACGTATCTTAACGCACGCATCTGCGTATAATTACCGCTAAAGCGAAATTTTAATGATCTTTATCAATGGCAGATATCGTATATTTGCAAGGTAATACAACCGATAACCATGAGAAAAAAAATTCTCTTTATTATAAATCCGGTTTCAGGCATAGGCAAGCAAAGGTCCATCGAAGGCTTAATCATTAATGAAATGGATCCGCTGCAGTGGGAAACTGAAATTGTTTACACCTCGCATAAAGGCCACGCATTCGAGCTAAGTGCCCGGTCTGCCGGATTATTCAACCTGATTGTGGCTGTAGGAGGTGATGGTACCGTTAACGAAGTCGGAAGAGGCTTGATTGGCAGCAACACTGCACTAGGCATTATTCCTACCGGATCAGGTAATGGTTTGGCCCGACATCTGGAAATCCCCTTTAAAATAAACCGGGCTCTCAAAGCGCTCAACAATCCACTCATTAAGCCCATTGACGTCATTAAAATCAACGACTATTACTCGCTCAATGTTGCAGGAATAGGCTTTGATGCCTATATCAGTCATAAATTTGCCACCAAACGCAACAGAGGACCATTGGCTTATATGCATCTTATCACCAGGGAGTTTGCCAATTATAAATCCACCCAATATAAAGTAACCATAGATCAGGAAACACAGGAGTGGGATGCCTTTTTGATTAGCTTTGCCAATTCAACACAATACGGAAACAACTTTCACATTGCGCCACAGGCACGAATTGACGACGGACTGATAGACGTCTGCCTCATCCGGGACTTTCCGAAGGTAACCGCACCGGCATTGCTTATCAGTATGCTGGATCAAAGCATTGATAAAAATAAATACGATGTAATTATTAAGGCTTCAGAAGTCCTTATAGAGCATGAAGAAGATCTTATGGGACATGTGGACGGAGAGCCCGTTCATCTGGGCAAGAGTGCGCAGGTAAACATCCTTCCGCTGGCTTTAAATGTTGCCGCTCCACCTGCCAATTTAAAACAAACACAGAATATTCTCTCTCCGCTGATTGAGATGTTTCCGGCCATGACGAGGAACTAAATAGCCGGTGGCTGGGTAGTTTTGGCTACAGCCCCAAAAAGTAAGCAAAAAAGGCCGCCGCTGACGATAAAAATCTAAAACTAAGGCTGTTTGCCTAAACCCCGCGAACTCGCTGCGCTCAAACAGCGCGGGCTTCTATACGGCAACCACCCTCAATTTCTTAACGATTTTTATCGAAAGCGGTCTAGATCCCGACTTTTCGGGACAGTATATGGCGTTTTATTTTCAAAGATTAGATGATCATGCCGGCAGCAACGGTTTCATTAGTAGTCTCATCAATTAAAATAACGCTACCTGTAAAGCGGTTCACATTATAAGCATCGAAAAACAACGGCTTAGTGGTACGCACAGAAATGCGGGCAATATCGTTCATACCCACATTGAGGTTTTCGTGCTTTTTCTCCAGTTCGTTGACATCCACTTTATAAAGCACCTCTTTAATCATGCAGCGCACTTCCGATGAGGTATGCTTCAAAGCATATTTACCTCCCATCACCATCGGTCTTTCGTTGAACCAGCATACCATCATATCCACATTTTGATCGATACGAGGTGTGCGCCCATTAGATTCCTTAACAATCATATCACCTCTGCTGATGTCAATGTCGTCTTCCAAAGTAATGGTTACGGATTGAGGGGCAAAAGACCGCTCTAAGGACTCGTTAAATAAGTCTATAGACTTGACTTTGGATGAGAAACCGGATGGCAAAACAGTCACCTTATCACCTACATTAACCACTCCACTGGCTACGCGACCGCCATAGCCGCGGTAATCGGGCCAGTCTTTGGACTGTGGGCGTATGACATACTGCACCGGAAAGCGAAAATCGTCGCGGTTAATATCACTGCCAATATGAATGTTCTCTAACAAATACATCAAAGTAGGACCCTGATACCAATCCATATTGGCACTGCGGGTTACCACATTGTCACCTTCCAAGGCACTGATGGGCACAAAACGCACATCTTTAACAGATAAGATAGAAGCAATGGCTTCAAAATCGTTAACAATCTCTTCAAAAACAGACTGGCTGTATTCCACCAAATCCATTTTATTGACGCAAACAATGATATGCGGGATTTGCAAAAGCGATGCGATGTAGGCATGTCGACGGGTTTGTTCCAATACACCCTGGCGGGCATCAATAAGGATCAAAGCCGCATTGGCAGTGCTTGCACCGGTCACCATGTTACGGGTATACTGAATATGCCCCGGGGTGTCAGCTATGATAAATTTTCGCTTGGGGGTGGCAAAATAGCGGTAGGCCACATCTATGGTAATGCCCTGTTCCCGCTCGGCCCTCAAACCATCCGTCAACAAAGCCAAATTGACCTGCTCTCCACCGGCTCTCACACTGGCCCTTTCAATGGCCTCCATCTGGTCCTCAAAAATGGCTTTTGAGTCGTATAACAAGCGACCAATTAAGGTACTTTTACCATCATCTACACTGCCTGCGGTGGTAAACCTCAGCAATTCCATATCTAAATATCCTGATTCTTTTCCGCTCATGATCATCTTTTAAGAGATTGATTTAAAAATAGCCTTCTTTTTTTCGGTCTTCCATCGCTGCATCAGACCGCTTATCATCGGCTCTTCCTCCCCGCTCGGTTACCCTCGACGCTGCCACTTCCTGAATAATATCCTCCAGAGAATTGGCTTCAGAAAGCGTTAAGCCGGTACAGGTAATGTCACCAATGGTGCGGCACCGCACCTGCATCATTTTTGGCTTTTCATTTTCCCTTAGTTTCATAAACGGCGCCGTGGCCATCAACACGCCATCCCGCTCAAAGACTTCCCGTTGGTGTGTATAATAAAGCGAAGGCATCTCAATATTTTCCATATAGATATATTGCCATACATCCATCTCTGTCCAGTTACTAATAGGAAAAACACGAAAGTGTTCACCCATGTTTTTTCGTCCGTTGAACAAATTCCACAATTCCGGGCGTTGATTCTTAGGATCCCATTGACCAAACTCATCTCTGTGTGAGAAAAAGCGCTCTTTGGCGCGTGCCTTTTCTTCATCCCGACGACCGCCACCCATAGCAGCATCAAACTTCAATTCTGCCAAAGAATCTAAAAGGGTTACTGTTTGAAGTTTGTTGCGACTGGCATTGTAACCACTCTCCTCTTGAACCCGGCCTTTATCAATAGAATCCTGTACAAGACGAACAATACACTTGGTACCTGTCTTCTCCATCAACTGATCCCGGTAATCCAGTGCTTCCTGAAAGTTATGACCGGTATCGATGTGCAATAAAGGAAAAGGAACGCGGGAAGGGTAAAAAGCCTTGCGTGCCAGATGAAACATCACAATGGAATCTTTTCCGCCTGAGAACAGCATAACAGGATTTTCAAACTGCGCAGCCACTTCCCTTATAACGAAAATGGATTCAGCTTCCAACTCCTTTAAGTGATTGATTTGATACTTATCCATGAGTTATTATTTATTTTACAACAGCTTAACGGCTTGTTTTTTTAAAGCAGCACAAATTTAACGCTTTAAAAGCATATTTAGAAATTATCCAATGGCCTATAAAGTAAAAGACCGCCTAAAACAGGCGGTCTTTACATCACTTATGTCTCTGTATCATTCATTAAATCAGCGTTGGTTTACCCATTATTAAAATAGGAATAAAACAGCCAACTAATAGACAATTGCGTATTAATACGCATAGGCCTTAGACCAGATCCTCAAGATCCTGAACTTCGTCAGCATCAAAACTTTTATTGTACTGTTTCATTGCTCTCAAGCTCATTCCCATGCTGGAGAAACCACCATCGTGGAACAGGTTCTGCATGGTTACCTTTTTGGTCAGATCTGAGAACATAGCCACACAATAGTTGGCACAATCTTCAGCATCTGCATTACCAAGAGGCGACATGCGGTCTGAGAAATCAATCAAACCATCAATGCCTTTAACACCACTACCTGCAGTGGTCATTGTGGGCGACTGGCTAATGGTATTCACGCGGACTTTTCTCTCACGGCCGTAAATGTATCCGAAACTACGGGCAATGGATTCCAGCAAGGCCTTCGCATCAGCCATGTCATTGTATCCGTAAAGGGTACGCTGAGCGGCCACATAGGATAAGGCCACAATTGATCCCCACTTATTCATCGCATCCATTTTAAAGGCTGTCTGAATGAGCTTATGGAACGATATGGCAGAGATATCCAGTGTTTTAGCCAAATAATTATAGTCCAGGTCGTTATAAACCCGCTTTTTTCTCACGTTGAGCGACATGCCAATAGAATGCAGAACGAAATCAATTTTTCCGCCCAACACTTCTTGTGAAGTCTTGATAACATTCTGCAAGTCCTCAATGTTGGTGGCATCCGCAGGTATGAGTTCTGCACCGGTCTTTTCAGCCAGTTCCATTACGCTACCCATTCTGCATGCAACGTGAGTGTTAGTAAGAGTAAATTTGGCACCTTCAGCATGTGCCAACTCCGCCACTTTCCAGGCGATAGACATGTCGTTAAGTGCACCAAAAATAATTCCTCTTTTTCCTTTTAAAAGATTATATCCCATTTTAGTTTTGATTTTTGAAGCTACAAATATAAGGTATAATCGGGCAGAATTAAAGAGAATACAAAATTTTATCTTTATTAAATCTATTTAAGAATTACCGCATCAGGTCTTTGGCATTGCTCAAAGCAGCCTCTGAAAGCTCCGAACCACTCAGCATACCAGCGATTTCCAGCACTCTGCCCTCGGTATCCAAGAGCCGGATTTCGGAGATGGTTTGATGGTCGGTGTCCCTTTTAAAAACCTTAAAATGATGCTGACCTTTTCCGGCTATCTGAGGCAAATGAGTGATGCTAATGACCTGAATATTTTGGGCCATCTCCTGCATAATGCGTCCCATCCGATCGGCAATTTCACCAGAAACTCCCGTATCGATTTCATCAAAGATGATGGTAGGCAAGCCCTTTGCCGAAGACAAAAGCGATTTGATGCAGAGCATCAAACGCGACATTTCACCTCCTGACACGACCTTGGGAATATCGCAAAGTTCCCCGTTTTTATTGGCGGAAAATAAAAATTGGATAAGATCCACCCCATCTTCCGTAAACGCATCTGACAAGCGATGATCCACCTTAAAACGGGCATTGGGCATACCCAAACCGGCCAGTTGTTCCTCTATGGTTTTTTGAATGGTAACAAAAACCTTTTTGCGACTGTCACTCAGCATTTCTGCCAACTTTTGAAGGATGAGTTCCTTTTCGGCAATGGACTTATTCAAGGCAGCCAGTTCGTCGTCAAAGGCATCCAGACCGGCTAATTGGCCTTCCAATTCGGCCAATAACTCAAGGAGAGCCTGATTGCTATCAACATGGTGCTTTTGCTGCAGGGAATAAATCAAATCCAGGCGATCCTGCACCATCCGAATGCGCTGGGGATCAAATTCCACGCCGACGGCGCGTTCACCAAGATCGCGGGCGATGTCCTTCAACTCGATGTAAACAGATTGTAGCCGACCGGATAGCTCCTGTCCCCCATCCAAATAGTTGCTTATTTTATCCACCTCGTGGTGTATCTGATGCAAACCATCCAGGACAGGCATATCATTCTCCGTCAACAATAGATTGGCCAAGGCCAGGGCCGTTTTTATTTCTTCTACATGCGACAACTGCTCCAATTCCCTTTCCAGTTCAGACTGCTCCTCTTCCCGCAACTGGGCCTCCTGAAGCTGCTGGCACTGAAACTCCCAATAATCGCGGTCGGCCTGCTGCTTATTGTTGAGATCTACCAATCGACTACGCTCTTTTATCAGACCCCTGTACGCTTTATACTCGGTAATGTAATTCAACTTCTCCTGGGCATTATCAGCCACAGTATCCACTACCGCCAATTGAAAATCATAATTACCAAGTAGCAGATTTTCATGCTGCGAATGGATATCAATTAATCTCTGCGAAAGTTCTTTGAGAAAGTTCAGGGTGACTGGTGTATCATTGACAAAGGCACGTGATTTGCCCGAAGGCAAAATCTCACGCCGAACAAGGGTTTCGATGTCATAATCGACATCCTCCCGGATAAAAAGTGGTTCCAGCCCATAGCCATTCAAATTAAAGCCCGCCTCCACAACGCATTTCTGTTCTTTATCCCTGATAACAGAAGAATCACTGCGTTGACCCAATAGGAGCGAAAGTGCGCCCAGCATGATAGACTTTCCGGCACCGGTCTCCCCTGTAATGACAGTAAAACCCGAATTAAAATCTATTTGAGCAGCATCAATCAATGCATAATTGGTGATGGAAAGATGATATAGCATAGGCGCGTTTCTTTACCAGCAAATGTAATAAATTTTGAAAAAGAAAGTGACGCAGAAAGAAAGACTATAAGCGTCCGCTGTCCTTCAGCAGATTCTGATACTTGTCAGCATTGGCCGGATCAACCTCTGAAAGAACGTTAACCACGCGGCCTTTTTCCATCGACTGTGCATTTGAAAATACGTTGAGCAACTCCTCGGTTTTAGCATCGAAGAAAAACCCCAAAGCAAAGGAATTAGGGCGCTGACGGTAAACGCGTTGCAACATTTCCAGTGCAGATGCCAAATTCGAGCGTCCTTCCTCCGGTTTATCGGACATGCGATCCATTCCTCGTCGGTGATACTGGTAAAAACACGTCCGCAAGGGAGCGTGATGTTCGTTCAAAAGATTCTCGACCAACCAGTAGCGGTTACGCGTGCTTTCGAACGACTTCCAGCCACTCTCGCGGGCATTTTGCGACATATTAACTATATTCTGAGCCTGCTGAAAATAAGGCGTTCCTCCATTGGCACTAAAGGAATCATAATCATACCCTAAAATGACATAAGCATAGTAAGCCAAAATGGCCACCAGGTTTGATTCCATGTTATTGGGATTGTAAACCAAAGGTTCGAACTCAATGTACCTGAAATGCAGATTCTGATCCAGATAGTTCACCAAAGGCGAATTGTAGGATGAATTATATACCGGGCGGCGGGCTTGAATTTGAATGGTGCCTTTGAATTCATCACTCCCAATAACCTCGCGTATATTAATAAGTATGGAACAATCAATACGCTCTTCAGATTTATAAACATGCTCGGTCCACCGTTGACCGTTCATGAATTCCATAATGGAAGTCTGCAAAGTCTCAAACGCACCCCGGTTGGTTCCCTGAACACCGGGTGCTACTACCTGAACCATGCAGCGCAGTTCCTGAGATTTCAGGTCTGTTGCGCCAATCCAGGTCAAAAACACCAATAATAAAACAATCTTGTACCGCATCCTTATTTTCTATTCATGAGTGAGCCTGACTAAACGGTGACCGTCTCCCCTTTCTTCAATAAAGCCTCCAGATAATCAACAATATCTTCCGCCACTTCCGCTTTACTCTTTAACGGATAATGTTCAATTTTATTTTCACGGTTGATGATGGATATCTGATTGGTATCAGCCATAAAGCCGGCACCCTGCACGGCCAATGAGTTGAGTACAATAAAATCCAGATTTTTTGATTTTAACTTTTTATAGGCATTGGCCTCTTCATTGTTGGTCTCCAAAGCAAAACCCGCCAAAACTTGACCAGGCTGCTTCATTAGTCCTATTTCCCGTGCAATATCAGGATTAGGTACCAAGTTCAAAGCCAATGGCTCACCTGAGCGCTTAATTTTCAGTTCGTGGGCATGCTCCGGTTTATAATCACTCACAGCAGCCGACATAATAGCTGCATGGGACAAGGGGAAATACTTTATACAGGCCTCCAACATTTCGCAGGCACTGGTCACATCCACTCTGTTAATGAGCGGATGAGTGGTAGTTATATGAACAGGACCGGCCATCAAATCCACCTGGGCTCCCCTTTCGGCCAGGGCTTCAGCTATGGCAAAGCCCATTTTTCCGGAGGAATAATTACCGATAAACCGGACCGGATCGATGGCTTCAAAGGTGGGTCCGGCAGTTAGCATGACTCTTTTACCCTTCAGCGGCTTTTTTTTTTCAGCATCGCTGAAAAAAGCTTCCAGTCGGGCCACAATCGCCTCAGGCTCTTCCATCCGTCCCTTACCCAGCAGACCACTGGCCAATTCACCGGTGGTCGGCTCTATGATCTCACATCCCCAACTTTTAAGGGTTTCCATATTTCGCAGGGTAGATGGATGCTGAAACATATCCAGATCCATGGCCGGTGCAATAAAAACGGGACAGCGAGCCGAGAGGTAGGTGGTCACCAATAGGTTGTCACAAATACCCATCACCATCTTCCCCATTGTGTTGGCGGTAGCGGGGGCAATGAGCATTACATCGGCCCATAGGCCAAGGTCCACATGACTGTTCCAGGTACCATCCCGGTTCTCAAAGAAATCACCTAATACGGGCTTGCCCGACAAGGCCGACAGGGTTACCGGGGTGATAAACTCCTTGCCTGCCGAAGTAATTAAAACCTGTACCTCAGCACCCTGTTTTACCAACAATCGCAGCAGAACAGCAGCTTTATAGGCAGCTATGCTTCCGGTAACGCCCAATACAATTTTCTTTCCCTTTAACATGTCCTTTAAGTTAGGTCACAAGATATAAAACCCTTCAGGTATCAACAAAAAAAGATAAAAGAAACTGATATTTTCTTTTATCTTTTTTATTGCTCTTTAGTAATAATGGCCATCGTGAAAGAACATACACCCGAGCCATCGCTTAAACCCAATAAAACAGGTTTATAAAATATCGGTATTTTCTTCTTTATTCGGATTACGGAAATACACATTGCCATCCATGAACTCTGTTACAGCCAAAGCAGCAGCTTTAGGTAAACGTTCGTAAAAGCGTGAAATTTCAATCTGCTCACGGTTCTCAAAAACTTCTTCCAGGTTATCCGTGTAAGAGGCAAACTCTTGAAGTTTCCGGTTAAGCTCCTCTTTCATCTCCACACTTATCTGATTGGCACGCTTACCAACGATCATCACTGATTCATATACATTACCGGTAGACTCGCCAAGTTTCTCGGTATCCCAGGTAATTGTGTTGTTCGGTGCTTTTGATTTTTTGTAGTCCATAATTATCTCTTAATAAGAACCTGTTAATATTAATTCAACATTGCCGTTGTTACTTCAAATATTTTGTTGGCATCACTTAAATACCGACTTTGAGGATATTCATTAATAAATGAGTAATACTCATCCAGTGTATCACGTAAACGCTCCTCCTGTCTCTCTTGAACACTGTTAATGGCCTCCAGATATTTAGCATCCAAAATCAAAAAAGATAACTCTTCGCGGTATTGGGTATCCGGATAATCATCCAGTGTATTGCGGGCTGCGATAACGGCCGACTGGTAATTGTTGCCCATGTAATTGCCCATATTGTAATACAACTTGGCATTCAAATAGGCCTTGAACACGAGTTTGTCACGCAACTCATCCATTAAAACAGTGGCCTCTTTTGCCCTTTCACTATTGGGATAAAGGTTGATGAACAACTGAAAGCCATCCATCGCCTTATAAGTAGCCGATTGATCCAGGCGCGGATTAGGCGATAGCTGATAGCTGCAAAAAGCAGCCATAAACTGGGCATCCTCTGCCCGGTCACTGGTAGGGTAATTTTGGACAAACGAGCTAAAATAATGCTCGGCCATTAAATAGTCCTTCATATTATATAAGCAATCAGCATATATATAATGTGAAGTTTCAGATTTTTCAGTGCCCCGGTAAATTCTTATCAAATCGCTAAAGAGCGTTGATGCGCGCATATAATCACCCTTCTCATAATAAGCCATGGCCTTTTCGTACTTCAGGTCATGGTCATTACTCTTCAAAAGTTTTTGATATTCGCTACAAGAGGCGGTGACAACCAGCAGTGCCACAAATACTAAACTCCTAACTATCCAGTTTTTTCTCATAATTCAATCACATTGTTTCTATCACAGAACTCGTCCGGAAACATCCTGCAAAGATAGATATTTCCATACAATTCCCTAATTATTAAACCCAAATTTTCATCCTTGGCATTACTCTGTCCTACCATTTTAACTAACCTGAGGGCAACAAGCAAATATCAGACCAAACAAATTGAATTTGGTAAGCGATTTGAAGCTAATATTGGTGGTTTTCACCACCAAAAAAAAATAATTTCCTTACTGACAATGGGGGGAATATTCAAAAAAGATTACCTTTGCCCGGGAAATAATTAAAACCATATAAACGTGGATTTATTTAATAAGATAAACACAAGCATGGGGCCTTTGGGCCAATACGGTAAAGAAGCCCATGGTTATTTCATGTTCCCCAAATTAGAAGGGGAAATCAGTGCGAAGATGAAATTTCGCGGTAAAGAAGTGCTTACCTGGAGTTTAAACAACTATCTGGGCCTGGCCAACCATCCTGAAGTGCGCAAGGCAGATGCCGAAGGTGCCAAGGATTATGGTTTAGGTTATCCAATGGGTGCCCGCATGATGTCGGGACACACCAGCAAGCACGAAGAATTGGAAGCACAATTGGCAGAATTTGTTAAGAAAGACGATGCCTATTTGCTCAATTTTGGCTACCAGGGAATGGTCTCCATCATTGATACACTGGTGAACCGGAATGACGTCATTGTTTACGACTCTGAATCGCACGCCTGCATTCTTGATGGATTGCGCCTGCACATGGGCAAACGCTATGTTTTCCCGCACAACAACATTGAGAATCTGAGAAAGCAGCTCGAAAGAGCTACCGCTTTAGCCACCAAGCAAGGCGGAGGTGTGCTTGTTATTACTGAAGGTGTATTCGGCATGGCCGGAGACCTGGGTAAGCTGGACGAAATTGTAGCTTTGAAAAAAGAATTCGACTTCCGTATTTTGGTGGACGACGCCCACGGTTTTGGAACCATGGGTAAAACCGGAGCTGGTGTGGCTGAGCATTTTGGTGTAGAAGATCAAATTGACTTGATTTTTGGAACTTTTGCCAAATCAATGGCCGGAATAGGTGCCTTTATTGCAGGACGAGAAGATGTGGTTAACTATTTGCGCTACAACATGCGTTCGCAAATTTTTGCCAAGTCGCTGCCCATGCCTATGGTAATAGGTGCTTTAAAACGACTGGAACTGTTAAGGTCTCAGCCCGAGTTAAAAGAAAAACTATGGAAGGTGGTCCACGCTCTTCAAAAAGGCCTGCGCGAAAAAGGATTCAATCTGGGTCATACCGAAAGTCCGGTAACCCCCATATACCTCGATGGCTCAGTACCTGAAGCCACAGAGCTAACCATGGATCTGAGAGAAAACTACAGTATTTTCTGTTCAATCGTGGCTTATCCGGTAATACCTAAGGGACAAATCATGCTACGTATTATTCCTACAGCTGTTCACTCACTGGAAGATGTAGAATATACCATTAAAGCATTTGCCGAGATTAAAGAAAAGCTGGAAGCAGGCAAATACAAAAGCGATAAAATTGCGAGTTTATAATTACAATAGGTCGTTAGGTTGATAGATCATTAGGTTAATAGGCAAAATAAATCCATGATATTCGGCAAGTTGCGCCCCTGTGATCAGCAAGTGCAAGTAATTCAAAATCAGCGACATACAAAAACAATGACAAACTATTATAATAAATTCGCTGAATTTGGCGCATAATTATCAAAGTCTAAATAATTAAAACCCGCTCTCTGTTCAATCAGAGGGCGGGTTTTTTCTTTGGCGATTGTTTCATTAATAATTTTTAACTAAACTCTTAGTCATTTTATTATTGTTTTGTTTGACTGACTAAATTCTTAGTCGTATGTTTGTCTTGAAGGATTGATAAAAACAACAGATATGCAACTTACAAAAGCAGAAGAACAGGTAATGCAAATACTGTGGCAAATGGATGAAGGCCCGGTCCGCGACATCAGGGAACAATTCCCCGATCCAAAACCGGCCAGAAATACCGTTTCAACCATCGTTCGCATTTTAGAGAAGAAAGGCTATGTTGATCATAAAACCTACGGCAACGTACATGTTTATTATCCACTGGTGCAAAAAGAGACCTATTCGAAAAGTCAACTGTTTGGACTGATCAAAAACTATTTCAACAATTCATTTCCGGCCATGGCCTCCTTTTTCGCTAAAGAAAAAGACTTATCCATACAAGAACTGGAAGAACTGTTGGAAGCGACCAAAATAGAACTGGCTGCAAAAAAAAAGAAAAACTAACTCAAAACTATTGATATGGAACCTTTTTTATTGTACCTCATCAAATCAAATCTTTGGTTGAGCTGTTTTACATTGGTCTACTTTCTCTTTTTGCGCAACGAGCGCTACTTTCTACTCAACCGCATTTACCTCACCACAGGTGCTTTGGCAGCGCTGCTTTTGCCTCTGCTAGACTTAAGCTATCAGGACTTCCATGTTTCTACAGATAGGGGAAGTGCCATCACTATTGATCAACCAATAATAAATGGGGTGGTTGCAATGGAGGAGTCGGTTCAGTTAAACTGGCAACCCGTGGCACTGGCTCTGCTTCTGGTTGGAAGTCTGGTAATTCTTACAAAGCTTGTGCTTCAAATCGCTCATATCGTTTCACTCATTCAACAATCAAAAGTTGAGAAACAGCTGGCACTGTTTGTGGTCCGGTCACCTCAAATCAAAACCCCGTTTTCATTTTTCTCTTACGTGTTTGTCAATCCTTCAAATTCACCAACCGAAATGAGAGAAATATTGAAACACGAGGCGGAGCATATCCGCCAGCAACACTGGGTAGATTTGCTGTTGTCCGAATTACTGGTCCTTGTTATGTGGTACAATCCACTGGTCTGGTTATTTGGCCATTACATCCGACAAAACCACGAATATCTGGCCGATGAAATGGTGCTCAGGAACTCCACCAATCCCGGTGAGTACAAAGCCGTACTCATCAATCAAATTTTAGGAGGCGAGGTATTAAGACTGGGGCACATGTTCAGTTATTCACTTAATAAAAAAAGATTCGCCATGATGACATTACAAACAAGCAATACAATCCGAAAACTAAAATTTCTATGGGTCATACCAGGAGCAATTATTATTGCACTGGCCTGCTCAGAACTGGACGAGAAATATGCTGAGTCCGACGCAGAAACTGCAGAAATGAGCATTCCTGTGCGCGAAGATGGCATGCTCTACGTCATTGACGGGAAAATTCATGAAGTCCATGAAAAAGTCATAAATGAAGTACTTCAACCCGAAGCCATCTCATCCATCAATGTTTACAAAGGCGAAAAGGCCATGGAGATGTATGGTAACATTGGCAAAAACGGGGTGATAGAAATTGTCACCAAATCGCAGGATTTTACCGAACGCTTATC
Source organism: Marinilabiliaceae bacterium UBA5213 (assembly GCA_002412555.1). Taxonomy (GTDB): domain Bacteria; phylum Bacteroidota; class Bacteroidia; order Bacteroidales; family Marinilabiliaceae; genus Geofilum. Next base: position 18,118 of record DHVH01000342.1, read on the forward strand.
AGCCTTCACTGAAAAAAACAGGGGGAATATGCATTATGAAAAGCAAACAGACAGCCAAGGTCGGGAGATCTTTATGCACGTGGAGGAGATGCCCGAATTTCCGGGCGGCCAGGAGGGTTTGATGAATTATCTGGCAACCAGTATCCAATACCCCATCGAAGCAGCTGAAGCAGCCATACAAGGACGCGTTTACATTCAGTTCATCATCAACACGGAGGGTCAAACCGAACAACTAAAAATTTTAAGAGGTGTTGACCCCTTGCTGGACAACGAGGCTTACCGAGTAATCAAAGAAATGCCTGCATGGAAACCGGGCCGACAAAAAGGCCAAAACGTTAGTGTATCCTACACGGTACCCATCAACTTTAAACTGGAGTAGATTCATTCCTTATCCCTTAACCCATTCATTCAGTTTTCCTATTCATCCGGAAGAGGTCTTCTTCCGGATGAAGATGGTTAATGACATGGTCAAACAATTTCATTCAAAGATTGTTACTACTCCTACTAACTTAAAATTCGATTACCATGAAACGATTCATTCCCGCTCTGCTACTGATAGTACTTACAGGACCACTAAGCATGGCACAAATACAAAAAGACACTTTTACTACCAACGAGGGAGATTTGGAAATCTGGCACATAGGTCATGGCACCCTGATGTTCAAATTCGGAGAACAGATTATTCATGTAGATCCTTTTAGCAGATTAACAGATTACCATCAATTGCCAAAGGCCGATCTTATCCTAATTACCCATGAACATGGAGATCATTTGGATACCGTTGCCATTAAGGCCATTAGAAAAGCATCCACAGATATTATCCTTACAAGTGTTTGTCGGGATATCATTGACGAGGGACAGGTAATTGGCAACCATGAAACAACTACCTGGAACGACCTGCTTATTGAGGCAGTGCCTGCCTATAATTTGGTTCATAAACGCGATAACGGGGAGTTTTTCCATCCCAAAGGACGAGGCAATGGTTATATTCTGACTTTTGGCGACAAGCGCGTTTACGTGGCCGGAGACACTGAAGATATTCCAGAAATGCAAGCGATCCAAAACATAGACATCGCCTTTTTACCAATGAACCTTCCCTATACAATGACGCCTGAAATGACGGCCAACGCAGCCAGGTTTTTCAATCCCGCCATTTTGTTTCCTTACCATTATGGAGACACCGATACCAGTATATTGGTTGAATTAATGAAAGACAATACCAAAACAGAGGTTCGAATCAGGTAGTTTTTTGGCGTAATTAGGAAGGGAAGTTTCCAAATAGAGACAAGAGTTCCCTAATCTCCTCCACCTTTTCAGTCTGGTTGCTGCTTTCAAAGGCATACAATAAATTGTTCAGCATCCGCTGAACAATGTCCTTGTTGCTGCAAGGCAAAAAGTAGGAAACATCGGGTTCCAGCTTTTGCTGGTGGACAAAAAACTCAATTTCCTTTCGGCCCAATACAGCGCCTTTATTAATAGCGTTGATATAAAACAAAACAGAGATCTCCTCACCTTTACCCACTGCTGCTAAATCACCGGCTTCATCCAGGTAAGCCAATACAAAGTTCTTTGGCAGGTTAACGCCCAGTATGGGCAAGCCCAATCGCTGCGCCACCACAGAATAAATCACCGATAAGGAAATGGGATTACCCTTGCGGGTATCCAGCACGTCACATATTAAGGTGTTTTGAGCCGCCATAAAATTGGTGTTGTTGCGCGTATAACCATGAACATCAAAGAGAATATGATTAATAATACGCACCTTTTCAAGGGCTGTCAAATGGTCGTTAAGTTCTAGCCATATATCCTTTCGAATTTGATTGATTTTATTGTTGACATCTTCGTATCTGAGTTCAGGATATTGGTATTTTGAGACAAGATATGCCCCATACAGGAGGTCATCGTCAGACCTTGACAGCCATTGGCGCAAACCAGACTTCACATCTTTAAACTGAAGGGTGTGAATCAGATTTTCCAGTCTTCGCTGGTAAGTGGAATCCAGGGTTGATTCCCATGCTTTTTCCAGGTCGGGCACAATGCCTACCTCCTCCTTCAACAATTCGCCTTCAACAGTACTAAAGACCTCATCGCTGGGATCGTCCAGCAAACTAATTAAGGCCAGAATCTTGTTCTTTTCCATACCTTCACTTAATGAGTAAAACTTTTCGTCAACCACTCGATTAATAATAGTTGATGGAAATCAACGACTCAAATTTTTCAAAACATAAGCAATCAACAGTTTCACCTGTTGTTTGTAATCCTGGCTATAGGTTCCTGCCAGCCGATTGGCGATAATCACACAAACGGTAGCGGCCTGGTGGCCTAGTAAGGCCGAAAGCCCATAAATAGCCGAACACTCCATTTCATAATTCGTCACCCGCCTGTCGCCCAGCCTAAACGCTGTTATCTTTTCATTGATATCCGGCATGGCCAAAGGCAAACGCACAACTCTCCCCTGTGGTCCATAAAAACCTGGCGCAGATATGGTAACCCCCATTTTCACCTCGTCTCCTTTCAAAGCCTGTAACAATGAGGCATCTGCATTCACCACATAAGGCGCCGGCAAAGTAGGCAACCAACTGGTTGAGGAGACAAAGGCCGCTTCAAAATAAGCATCACATACCTCATTGCGTCCCTCATAAAAATTGAGTAAGCCATCAAAACCAATAGCTTTCTCACTAAGAAGCCAACTATCAGCAGGCAAATCCTCCTGTAAAGAACCGGATGTGCCGATGCGGACAATTTTTAAAGACTTGTGTTGCGACTTGGGCTTACGGGTTTTGAAATCTATATTGACCAGAGCGTCCAACTCGTTGAGCACAATGTCTATATTGTCGGTACCAATGCCTGTGGACAAAACCGTAAATGACTTTCCCTTAAACAGTCCCGTTGTCCATACAAATTCACGGTTGGCGCCTTTGTGCAATACTTGCTCAAAAAAGCCGGCCACCATCTCAACGCGACCGGGATCACCAACCAGTATTACTCTATCGGCTAATTCTTCCGGTTTGATGTGAAGATGGAAGATACTTCCATCTGGATTTATAATTAATTCTGATTCAGGAATACGGATCATTAACCTTATTTTTAATATACAAGCCTATTATCAAAAGTCTGAATAAATGTTTATCAAATTTATAATTAGCATTATTACCTTTAGTTCGGATAAAAAGGTCGTTAATTATTCAAATTAATAAAAAATTATTGAAAAAACAATAATATTATTATCAACATACCTGTTAATTGTTTGACTAATAACAATTTCATAAAAAAACAACCAATCATAATAATCAACATGAATTTAAACGCATCACAAAGTTATCATTTACCACTGCTCCTTAATCATTTAATCACAATGCATTAACAATTATTTAGCATAATTATTTTTGTTTAAAACTACTGACAAAAACCCATATTTAACCATTTCATTTAGGCTTTCCAATTCTGGACCTTCAAAAACCCTGTCCCTTATATTATATATTAAGCAGTTTCTTGCTATTTTTGCAAAAAAGATTAACCATGATACAAAGAATTCAATCCGTATATCTGTTTTTTGCCCTAATCATAACCGGCAGTCTGTTCTTTTTGAATTTGGCAGAACTGGCCACCACCAGTGAAGTGTATGCACTGACCTATAATGGTGTATTTGCAAGTGGAGAGCCAGCAAGCCTGGCTATGCCGGCCTTAGCATTAAACATCCTGCTATTACTAGCCGTTTTGATAACCGGAGTAACCATATTCCTATACAAAAAGCGCATGCTGCAAATTCGGCTTTCTGCCTTAAATTTGGGATTGCATGCCGGTCTATCGGTAATGATCTTCTATTTTGGTAAGATGGCGGCCAAAGAACTTCAGGCCGAACTGTCCTTCAACTGGCCACTCATTTTGCCCCTAATATCTCTCATCCTTATTTTCCTGGCCATGCGCTCCATCGGAAAAGATGAAGCACTCATAAGGAGCCTCAACCGAATCAGATAGCATAGATAAAAACGAACAGCGGGCCTAAAGCCCGCTGTTTGTTTTACTTATATCCGAAAAAAGCTACTCCTCAAAAAACCTAAAACTTTCAACCATCAACCCTTTCAACCCTTTCCTACCCCAACCCCAACCCCAACAACGCCTTCTCCGGATCCTGTCCCCCAAAAACAAGAGAAACGGGATTTTCAATCGCATTTTTAACGTCCACTAAAAATCCGACAGAATCTTTGCCATCGATGATGCGGTGATCGTAGCTCAAAGCCACGTACATCATGGGGCGGATCACCACCTGACCATTAATGACTACGGCACGATCCACAATATTGTGCATGCCAATAATCGCAGATTGGGGCGGATTGATGAGCGGTGTGGACATCATGGAACCAAAAACACCCCCATTGGTGAGGGTAAAGGTGCCACCAGTCATTTCTTCCAGAGAGACTTTTCCGCTGCGGACCTTGTCGGCCATCGCCTGCATGGCCTCTTCTATTTGGGCCAGGGATCGACTGTGAACGTCTCTGATTACCGGCACCATTAAGCCCTTGGGCGACTGCATAGCCACTGAAATATCTACATAATTGGGTGTAATAATATCATCACCATCCAGCATGCTATTGACCATGGGTCGGTTCAACAGTGCCTGAGCGGCCGCTTTCAGGAAGAAACTGATCAAGCCAATTTTGAAGCCATATTTTTTGACAAAGGCCTCCTGGTGCTTTTTGCGCAGATCCATCAGAGCGGACATGTCCACCTCATTGAAGGTGGTGAGCATAGCCGTCTCGTTCTTGACTTGAACCAGACGCTTACTCAACTGCTTGCGCAGGTTACTCATGGGCTTGCGCTCCTGCTCACGCGGGGCATCAGCGCCCTGGGAGTCGCTTCCCGACCAGTCGCCGCGCTGACGCATACCAAGAATGGTATCTACCTCTTTGGACGATAATTTTTTCAGACCTTTTAGCACCTCTTCTGCAGAGAGTTGTTCTGCTTCCATTTTGCTTCTGGCCAAAGGGGTTGTTTTAAGATTGGCAGATGGATCGTTACCAACTGTCTTTTCTGTAGTGGATTTTAGTGGTGCAGTTTGCGCTTCGTCTACTTTCCTTTTGGTGCCCTCAATCGTACTTTTGGATTGGCCCTCCTCTTTTTCCGTCATCACTTCTTCAACTTCCTCTTCAGGCACTTCAACAGAGGTGTCGATTTTACAGGCCACGGAATTCACTTTTACCGTAGAGCCTGCCTCAACAACAATCTGAATTTTACCGCTTTCCGTTGCTGTAATGGATAAAGTGGCTTTGTCGGATTCTACTTCGGCCAGATCCTGATTCTTACGCACCAAATCGCCATCGGCAACCAGCCAGGTTGACAGTTCTACTTCTGAGATGGACTCTCCGGGAGTCGGTACCTTTACTTCTACTATCATAAATAATAGTTGTTTATGTATTTTTATATTGAAAAACGGGGTCTTTCAGTAAAGTAATAATGGGCTTTGAGAATTTCTTCTCGGGTTTTTCCCTCCATGCAATTCAGGTTACAATAGGGTAACTTGAGGTCGCAGTGGCATTTTTTAAACACTTTGTTTACCAACTCATTCTGCCCAACGTTATGCAGGCCGGTCAGGCCGGTGGCGGGACTGGCACTGGCTAGTCGGGCAACGGGTATCAAGGACTCCTCAGGCAACATACTTCTGATATACGTCCATGCCCCCATGTTTTCGGGCTCTTCCTGAACCCATAGTTTCAATACAACATGGGCATACTTCTCTAATATCTTTGTCACTGACTTTCGAGGGAAGGGATGCAACTGCTCGATACGCACCAAGGCAACGTTGCGTGCATTCAACTCTTCCTTTCGGGCCAGTAAATCATAATACACCTTGCCGGTACAAAATACCAAACGGGTGACCGACTCCATATCCACATTGTCGTCATCAATCACCTCCTGAAATTTACCCTTCTCTAAATCTTCCAAGGGTGAAATACATTTGGAATGGCGCAAAAGACTCTTCGGGGTAAAAATGACCATGGGCACCATGAAATCACGTTTCATTTGGCGGCGCAGGGCATGAAACAGATTGGCGGGTGTGGTAAAATTCATCACCTGGATATTATTACGGGCCGATAAATTCAAAAAGCGTTCCATGCGGGCACTTGAGTGTTCAGGCCCCTGCCCTTCATACCCGTGGGGCAGATACAAAACAAGGCCATTCATCAGTCCCCATTTCTCTTCAGCCGAACTGATGTACTGATCAACAATGACCTGGGCCACATTGAAGAAATCGCCAAATTGCGCCTCCCAAATGGTCAGTCCGTTTGGCACGCCCAAGGCATAACCATATTCAAAGCCCATCACACCATACTCCGACAGCAGCGAATTATAGGCACTAAAAGAAACGGGGTTATCGTTGAGGTGCCTCAGCGGCATATAACGTTCATTCACCTCCTCAACAGTAAAACTGGCATGCCTGTGCGCGAAGGTGCCCCGCTCAGAATCCTGGCCGCTTAAACGTACCGGATGTCCTTCATTGACCAAGGTCGCATAAGCCATTGTTTCAGCAATGGCCCAATCGACCTTCCCTGCACTGATCATTTTCCTGCGATCCTCCAAAATCTTATGCACTTTAGAGAAGAAGTTCTTATCCTCCGGCAAATGATTCAACTGTTCACACAATTTATTGATTTCTTTCAAAGGCACTCCTGTTTTGGGCTGCTCTTCAAAGTCCTCCGTCTTCGGGTACTTGTAGTCGCTCCATAAATCGGGCATAAATCGGGCAATGGACATCTTCTCAATTTGCACCGAAGCCTCAAACTCCGTCTCCAAATAGCGATCGAATTTCTCAATCAGTTCTTTTAGCAGAGTGGCCGTGAAAACCTTTTGTTGGACCAAAAGCTTGCCGTATATCTCTCTTGAATTGGGGTGGGAAGCAATGGCTTTATAAAGTGTAGGCTGCGTAAAACGGGGCTCATCTCCCTCGTTATGGCCATATTTGCGATAAGACAGAATGTCGACGAATACGTCGGTATTGAACCGCTGACGGTACTCCATGGCCAGCTCAAAAACATAAACAATAGCCTCTGCATCATCGCCATTGACATGGAAAACGGGACTGTTGGTCACCTTGCCCACATCGGTGCAATAAGTGCTCGAACGGGCTTCCACATAGTTAGTGGTAAAGCCTACCTGGTTATTAACCACTACATGAATGGTGCCCCCGGTCTTGTATCCCGGCAATTTGGCCATCTGCACCACTTCATATACCACACCCTGTGCGGCAATGGCTGCATCGCCATGAATAATAACCGGTACCACCTTATCAAAATCACCCCCATAGGCATGGTCAACACGCGCCCGCACCAATCCTTCCACCACAGGAGTAACGGCTTCGAGGTGGGACGGGTTGGGCAACAGAGCCACACGCACCTGCTTACTCAGCGTCTTAACCACATTATCATACCCTAAGTGGTATTTGACATCTCCCAGTGAAACATCGTCGTCGTATTCATCCGCCACAAACTCTTTAAATATCTTGCGATAGGGCTTGCCCAGCACATTCGACAAAACATTGAGTCGTCCACGATGCGCCATACCCAATATAAACTCTTCGGCTCCCAGGTCTCCTCCTTTATTAAGCAACGCTTTTAGTCCTGGAATCAGACTCTCAGAACCCTCTAATGAAAACCGCTTTTGGCCCACAAATTTCTTATGCACAAAAGCTTCAAAACCCACAGCACGCTTAAGAAAGCGAAAGATGGTCGTTTTACGCTCTTCATCGTAATCGGGCAAATTCCTCACCGACTCCATTTTCTCGCGCAGCCAGGTCACCACCTCAGGGTCTCTCACATACAAATACTCCACCCCTACTGCATTGCAATAGGTATCCTGCAGATGTTTAACGATAACCCTCAGGGTAGCCGGTCCTATACCTATCTGACTACCCGCCTGAAAAACCGTATCCAAATCGGCCTCTGACAAACCAAAATTTTCAATATCAAGCGTAGGGAAATAACTCCGCCGGGCACGCACCGGATTAGTTTTTGTAAACAAATGTCCCCGTTGACGATAACCGTGTATGAGATTAATGACGTTAAACTCCTTGCCAATGTATTCACCGGCAGCCCCATTAAAATGGGCCAGCGCAAAATCAAAACCCTTAAAGAAATGAACATATCCCGCATCTACTGAAGAAGGGTCATTTTTGTATTGCTGGTATAATGATTCAACAGCTTCAATGTCGCTATTCCCGACAAACGAAAAATCATCCATAATTTTATATCTCACTAATTCGTTAAAAAGCAATTCCTGTCTGTAACCGCAGGAAGCTTAACCAAGGCTTAATTTACCAAAAATAAATCACAAAATTGACAAAACGGTACATGGTTTCAATCGTTCTTTTTTCTGCTTTCCTTATCTTTGAAATTCACATGAAGCAAATATCAAATGCAAACCTTTCTTGAACGCCTGGCGCAGTACCATATAACTTCTCATTTAACAGAAATAAACGAATTTTGTTTTGTTTTCCCCAGCCGGCGTGCCTGTCTCTTTTTTAACCGACAATTGGGACTGCTCGTTGACCAACCCATTTGGGCACCTAAAATAATTACTATCAATGAGTTCTTTAATGAGATCGACGCCACTCCGGTCAGTGACAATATTTCCCTTTTATTCAAACTACATACCTCCTATTGTGAGGTGATGTCATCAGACATCACCATCGATGAATTTTTGCCTCTGGGTGAGATGTTGCTCAGCGATTTCAACGACATCGATAAATACATGGCCAACCCCAAAGAAGTTTTTGCCAATTTGTCGGCCATCAAAAAACTGGAAGGAGATTTCACGCACCTTTCGCCAGAACAAATTGAAGCCATACAAGGTTTTTGGGAGACCTTTGATCCGGTCAGGCTCTCAGAGCAGCAGGAAAGTTTTCTAACGGTGTGGGACAAGCTATACGACTTGTACCTGCACTTTCGGCAGTCGCTCATCAACCAGAATGAAGCCTACGATGGAATGGTCATCCGGCGGGTAGCAGAAAAAATCCGCTCCGAAAAATCCTTGGTACTACCTTATAAAAAGGTGGTGTTTGCGGGATTTAATGCTTTAAATAACAGTGAGAAAGTCCTGTTTCACTATCTCAACATCCAAAACAGAGCCACCTTTTTTTGGGATTATCCCCAAAAAATTCTTCAGGAAATCCCCGATCCTTCGAACCCTAAAATCAAGGTCACCCACGAAGCGGCGCTGTTCATCAAATCCAACCTCAATGACTACCCCTCTCCAACCGACTGGGAGGCACCTTTTACAGATGAAACAGCTGAGATAACCATTTCTGCGGCTTCCAATGAACTGGTACAGGCCCAAGTGGCGCACGATTTTCTGAAAGAGGTGGCCCAGGCCACCTCCCAAAAAGAAAAAACAGCCCTGATTCTGGCTGATGAGCAGCAGTTGTTGCCGGTCTTACACTCCATACCTGAGGCCTATTCATCCATCAATATAACATTGGGATATCCCCTCAAAAACACTCCCGCTTTTTCACTGGTTGAGAACTTGCTGGCCATGCAAAAGACCACCAGGACTACCCGCGAGGGTAAAACATGGTTTTACCACCGGGATGTGTTGGCGCTGTTGCGGCATCAATACATGAAAACCATCCTGGAAGAAGGCAGCCAGTCACTCATTCACAATCTTATTGCTTCCAACCAGCTATTCATTGAAGGTAGTCGGTTGAATGAAACACCGCAGTTAGCCGCCATCTTCAAAAATATAGAAAGCACCGCTGCCCTCACTACCTATCTGAACGAGTTGTTGATAATGATCTACCGGCAATTGGAAAAGCAGGGCGACAAGAAATTGGAAATGGAATTTATTTATTTTTTGTACACCACCATCAAACGTCTATCGGACATATTAACCACCCTGCCCCAGCAGCCCAATCCCGCCACCTGGCAGTCGCTCTTCAAAAAATTGGCTGTGAGCCAGTCCGTCCCCTTCAAAGGTGAACCCTTGGAAGGCTTGCAAATCATGGGCTTGCTCGAAACCAGAGCACTTGATTTCGAGAATCTGATTATCATTGGCATGAATGAAGGGGTGTTTCCCAAAACCACTCCGCCCAACTCATTCATCCCGTTTAACTTACGTAAAGGCTATGGCTTGCCGACCATCGACAATCAGGATGCCATTTTTGCCTACTACTTTTACCGCCTGATTCACAGAGCCAAAAAAATCAAACTCGTCTACACCACCTCCAAATCGGCCACCGAAGAAGGTGAAATGAGTCGCTTTTTGCAGCAACTATACTATGAATATCCGGGAAAATTAAAGGTAGAAACCCCCTTACAGTCGGTAACCATCCCCACCCAGCCAGTCATCACGGCCACCAAGAGCAAGGAAGTCATGGATATTTTGGAGACCTACCTCACATTGGATGGTCGAGACCTGTCGCCCAGCGCACTCAGCACCTACATAGAATGCCCGCTCAGATTTTATTACCGGTATGTAGCAAAAATCAAAGAACCTGAAACCATTGATGAGGACCTCGACCCGAGGGTATTTGGCAACTTGTTTCACGAGATGGTGGAACTCATTTATAAGCCCTTTGTCGGTAAAATGGTGCAGGAAAGCGATCTGGATCAGTGGCTGGGCGACAAAGCCCGCATAAAATCGAGTATGGATCAGGTGTTTGAAAAGAACATACCCTTTATCCGCCAAAAATCAGGTGAGTTCAACGACCTGCAAGGAAAAAACAGTCTGGTTTATGAGATACTTTACAAATACATCGTCCGCTTTCTGGAATGCGAAAAGCAGGTAACTCCTTTTAGACTGCACGCTTTGGAAGAGCGGGTGAAAACGATTCACCCCCTTAGCCAACAGTTGACCGTTAATTTGGTGGGAACCATCGACCGCACAGATGAAAAAGGAGGCATGGTGCGCATCCTCGATTACAAAACCGGAAAGGCAGGCAAAGAATTCAGAGAAATAGAAGACTTATTCAACCGCGAAAAACACAGTGACAACAAAGCCATTTTTCAGACACTGTTGTATGGCATAATCAAATCGGACAATCTGGGACACAACAACATTGAACCGGGTGTTATCTCCGTCAAAGAGCTGTTTAAGGACGAATACGACAGCCGAATAATGCGTACCCAAAACAAAAAGAAAAGTCCAGTAGCTTTGGAAGAAGTTAAGGAAGAATTCACCGGCCAGTTAAATATGGTTTTGTCGGAACTCTTTGATGCCGATACGCCCTTTGTGCAGACAGACCATAAAAAAAGTTGTGGGTACTGTGTGTTTAACAAACACTGCTTAAGGGAGTAATCGCCCAGCTCTTAGTCGGCCAACAAATCCGGCCTTAATTTCTTTGTCCGCTCGAAAGCCTGATCCTCGCGCCACTGATCAATTTTAGCCTGATGACCCGACAGCAAAATATCCGGCACTCTCCAGCCGTTGAATTCGGCGGGACGCGTGTAAACGGGAGGAGCCAGCAGGTTGTCCTGAAAGGAGTCCGACAAGGCCGAAGTCTCATCAGAAATAACACCTGGAATCAGTCGCACCACCGCATCGACCACCACTGCGGCAGCCAGTTCACCACCGGTCAACACATAATCACCAATGGAAATTTCCCGTGTGATATAGTGATCTCTGATGCGTTGATCAACGCCTTTGTAATGCCCACATAAAATAATCACATTTCTCTTAAGCGAGAGCTGGTTTACGATGCCCTGATTGAGTCGTTGCCCGTCGGGCGACATATACATGATCTCATCGTAGGTTCGCTCAGATTTCAGTTTCTCAATCACTGCTGCAATGGGTTCAATTTGCATCACCATCCCGGCACCACCTCCAAAGGGGTAGTCGTCCACCTGCTTATGTTTGTCCCTCGAATAGTCCCGAATATCATGCAGAACAATCTCTACACTCCCCTGCTCTACTGCCCGCTTAATAATGCTTTCAGAAAACGGCCCCTGAAACATATCTGGAAAAAGCGTCAAAATATCAATACGCATAACCTGTAATTTTGCCACAAAGATAACAAAGCGTAAGCAATAAGACTCAAAAGGTTTTTTTTAAAAAACTTTGAGCATTGGCCTTAATGTAATATATTCGTATTCTGATTAATAGTTGAGTAGCTTAAAATAAGCTATGATGTAGCATACCCAAACACCTGAGGTGATGGAATCAAATGAACTGAACAAGGAACCCTTTGAGGGAGCCAACGTGAACACGGATAACACATCCGATCAACCTACTGCGCCCTCTGACAACCAGACTTCTAATGAGGAAGCTTCTAATGCTTTAACTGAGGATACGCCTAGCCAATCAGCTCCAGAGACAGATGCCCCCGTAGAGAAACCATTGGAAGAAAAGGCAGAAACGGAAGATAGGACAGTGATGGCAACCGGTAATGAACCGGGCACCTACACTTCCCTGGACCGCGAGGCACTTATCAGCAGTCTTAAACAATTGCTCAAAGAAAAACCTGTAGGCGATATAAAGGAGGAAGTTGAAAGCATCCGGAAAGCCTTTGACGGCATTTCATCAGAATTGGAGGAGCTGGCCCGAAAACAGTTTGTTGAATCTGGCGAGCCGGTGGAACTCTTTATTCACCAACCCGATGAGTTGCAAAAGCAATTTTCGGCTTTGCTGTTTGAGTACCGCACCAAGCGCGACAGCGAGCGGCAATCGCAGGAGCAGATAAAGGATAAAAATCTGGAAGCCAAGTATGAAGTGATTGAAGGCATCAAAGATTTGCTTAACCGACAAGAATCACTCAACAATACATTTCAGGAGTTTAGAGACTTGCAACAAAAGTGGCGCGATATTGGTCCGGTGCCTCAGAGTAAGCTGCACGATTTGTGGGAGACTTTTCATTTACATGTAGAAAACTTTTACAACTATATAAAAATCAACAATGAGTTGAGAGATCTGGATCTCAAGAAGAATTTTGATTTGAAAGTTCAGATCTGTGAAAAAGCGGAGTCTCTAATGTTGGAACCTTCACCGGTTAAGGCTTTCAAATCGCTACAGAGCATGCATGATCAATGGCGGGAGGTTGGACCAGTGCCCCATGAAAAAAGAGATGAGTTGTGGGACAGGTTTAAGGCAGCCACGGCCAAAATTAATCAACGGCAACAAGAGCATTTTGAATCGTTGAAAAACCAACTGAAGAAAAATCTCGAAGCCAAGACCGAATTGTGTGAAAACGCCGAAAGCCTTTTAGAAAAAGAACTGACCTCACCCAAAGAGTGGGAAGAAAAAAGCCAGCAACTGATTGACCTGCAACAGGTGTGGAAAACCATAGGTTTTGCACCCAAAAAGGAAAACAATCTGGTATATGAACGTTTCCGTAAAGCTTGTGATACCTTTTTCAATAACAAACGTGATTTCTTCAAAAGCTATAAGGACGATCAGCAAAACAACCTGCAGCTAAAAACGGAGTTGTGCATTCAGGCTGAAGCCATGAAGGATAGCCAGGATTGGAAAAAAGCAACAGACGAGTTTATCCGCATTCAAAAGCGCTGGAAAGAAATTGGTCCGGTACCACGTAAACAATCGGACGTGATATGGAAGCGTTTCCGACAAGCCTGTGATTATTTCTTCAACCGTAAAAAAGATTTCTTCAGTAATATTGATGAGGCGCAGGATACCAATTTGAAAGCAAAAGAAGCCATCATTACGGAGCTTACCGCTTTTGAGTTGAAAGAAGATAGCGAACAGTGTTTTGAGGCCTTGCAGGAATTTCAGCGGCGCTGGTCCGACATCGGATTTGTCCCCATCAAAGAAAAGGAACGCATCAACCAGGAATTCAGGAATCTGATCAATCAAAAATTTGATCATCTAAACCTCAATGAAGTCGATAAAAACCTTCAGAAGTTCCGTAACAAACTGGAAAACTGGAAGACCAACGAACAATTCAATGAAAAAGTCGGCCAGGAACGCAACAAGATTATTCTCAAATTAAAGCAATTGGAAAGTGATATCGTTTTGTGGGAAAACAACATCGGATTCTTCGCCAAATCGAAAAACTCCGATGCCCTGGTACGTGATTTCCAGCATAAAATTGAAAGTGGCAAACGCAACATCAGCCTGCTGAATAAGAAGCTCGATTTAATTGATGAGATGCTATAACAAATCCTTTCAGGCATCTGATTTTTGAATAGATTTGCTACCTTTGTGGTTTAATAATTGAACCATTAAGGGCAAACCCATTGTATTTCAGAACAAAGAAGTACTCCCTGTGATTTGTCCGGTTAGTGGTATGTAAAATTTTAAACAAAATACGCCGTGCCGGATACTCGTTACGTTTTTGTTACCGGAGGGGTTGCCTCTTCGTTGGGAAAAGGAATCATATCAGCTTCGCTGGCCAAACTATTACAAGCCAGAGGTTACAAGGTAACCATTCAAAAACTGGATCCCTATCTGAATGTGGATCCCGGAACGCTCAACCCCTATGAACATGGTGAGTGCTATGTAACAGAAGATGGTGCAGAGACAGACCTGGACCTGGGGCATTACGAGCGCTTTTTGAATGTGCCCACTTCTCAGGCCAATAATGTAACTACCGGACGCATCTACCAAAACGTTATCAATAAAGAACGGCGGGGCGATTTTCTGGGAAAGACCGTTCAAATAGTCCCCCATATCACCGACGAAATCAAACGCAATATCAAACTGCTTGGCAATAAGCACCGATTTGATGTGGTCATCACCGAAATTGGCGGAACTGTGGGTGACATTGAATCACTCCCATACATTGAGGCGGTTCGTCAGTTAAAATGGGAACTAGGCTCACGGGCTGTAGTGATTCACCTGACGCTGGTGCCTTATTTGGCTGCGAGTGGGGAATTGAAAACCAAGCCCACCCAGCACTCGGTAAAGGCACTGCTCGAAATTGGTGTTCAGCCAGACATATTGGTGCTGCGTACCGAAAGGGATTTGGCTACTGATATCCGCAAAAAAGTGGCCTTGTTCTGTAATGTTGACAGTAAGGCTGTTATACAGTCTATAGATGTCAAATCCATCTACGAAGTACCGGTAAAAATGCAGGAAGAAGGTCTGGACGAAATCGTTTTGGAAAAATTGCGTCTGCCCATTGACCAGAAACCGGAACTTAAAGAGTGGAAGAATTTTCTCACCAAATTAAAATCAGCCAAAAATACTGTTAAAATTGGACTAGTTGGTAAATATGTTGAGTTGCCAGATGCCTACAAATCCATTGTGGAGGCACTGATACATGCGGCTACCTACTGCGACCATAAAGTAGACATTGTAAGCATCCAAAGTGAGAATATTAACAAAGACAATGTAGCGGAAAAGCTAAAAAGTTTACAAGGCATAATAGTGGCACCTGGTTTCGGGCATCGAGGCTTTGATGGCAAAATTCTCGCCGTCAAACATGCCCGCGAAAACAATGTGCCGTTTTTGGGAATTTGTCTGGGCATGCAATGTGCTGTCATTGAATTTGCGCGCAATGTGTTGCACCTGGATAAAGCCAACTCCAAAGAAATGGATCATACCACTACGCATGCGGTAATTGACCTGATGGAAGACCAGAAAAACATCACCGACAAGGGAGGCACAATGCGTTTGGGAGCTTATGATTGTCAATTGAAAAAAGACAGCAAGGTTTTTAAAGCCTACAACACGGAAAAAATCAAAGAGCGTCACCGTCACCGTTATGAATTTAACAATGAATTTTTGGCGGACTATGAAAAGGCAGGTATGAAAGCCACCGGTATCAATCCCGATACTGGTCTGGTAGAGATTATTGAGCTACCTTCGCACAAATGGTTTGTAGGCGTTCAGTTTCATCCTGAGTACAGCAGCACGGTGCTTAAGCCTCATCCTCTCTTTATGGCTTTCGTTAAGGCAGCCATCAATGAAAAAGTAGAAGGATAATCTTTCATATATATTAAAATGACCATTGATCACTTTGGTCGACAACACTGATACCAACAACATAACAATATAAAATGGATAAAAATTCGATAACCGGTTTAGTACTCATCACACTAATTCTAATAGGTTTCTGGTTTTTCAACAAGCCTTCAGTTGAACAGGTGGAGGCTATGCGTCAACAGCGCGACTCACTGCAAAGAGTTGAAATGCTTAGGCAGCAGGAACTGGACGCAGCCGCCAGGCTGGCAGCGGAACAAACGCCTGTTGACCTGACTTCGGATGAGGCTTTGGAAGATGACACGGTTGTGAACGCCCGAAACCGCCAAATCTATGGTCACATGGCCCCCTTTATTGAAGGAGAGCAACAGTTTTATACCGTTGAAAACAACAAAGTTCGGATTGTTTTCACCAACCGGGGTGGACGCATCTATTCAGTAGAGCTCAAAGAATACAAAACACATCTGGGTGATCCTTTGGTTTTGTTTGAAGGAGAGGCCAATAAATTTGGCTTTACCTTCACGCACAATACCCGCGTGTTTAACACCAACGATTTATATTTCAACGCAAAAGCACAGAACGACAGCAGCATTGTATTTGAACTGGGTACTGAAGTGGGCGAAAGTCTGCAATTCAGCTATGTTTTGCCCGATGACGAATACATGACCCAGTTCAATCTCAACACCAACAACCTGAGGAATTTGATGGCCACCCCCAGAGGCAGTATCGATATCAACTGGTATGTGGAGATGCCCGCTTTCGAAAAAGGTCGTGATTTTGAACAGAAATACTCAGGCTTGTTTTATAAGTACCACCTGGACGAGGTGGATTGGCTATCGGCCAACAAAAACGACAGTGAAGAGCTGCGTACCAAAGTCAAGTGGATTGGCTTTAAAGGCCAATTTTTCTCGTCTGTTTTAATTGCTAAAGATGCTTTTGCCAGTGCTCTGGTTGAAAGCACTGTTGAGGAAAATGAAGCCAGCCCCTTCCTGCGTTACAATAAAGCGGAAGCTGTTGTTCCGGTAGATTTTTCGACCAATCAGGAAATTGCTTTTCAATTTTATTTTGGCCCCAACCGCTTTTACACGTTGAACAATTACGACAAAGATCTGGAATTGAATCAATTGATTCCTTTGGGGTGGGGTATATTGGGATGGATCAACAGATATGCGGTTATTCCGGTTTTCAATTTTCTGGAAGGCTTTATTGGCAGCTACGGCATCATCATACTGATACTAACCATACTAATCAAATTGGTTTTATTCCCGCTCACCTATAAATCCTATATCTCATCCGCTAAAATGAAGGTCTTAAAGCCTCAGATAGATGAGATCAATGAGCGCATACCTAAAGACAAAGCCATGGAACGTCAGCAGGCCACCATGGCCCTATATAAAAAAGCCGGCGTTAACCCCATGGGCGGCTGCCTGCCTATGCTATTGCAGATGCCTATTTTAATTGCCTTGTTCAACTTTTTTCCGGCCTCCATAGAATTGCGTCAGGAAAGTTTCTTGTGGGCAACGGATTTATCGACCTATGATTCGATCTTGGATTTACCCTTTAAAATTCCATTTTATGGTGCACACGTTAGTCTCTTTACCTTGCTAATGGCGGCTACCAACATCGTTTATACCAAGATGAATGCAGAGATGACCCAGTCGGCCAACCAAATGCCGGGTATGAAAACCATGATGTACATGATGCCGGTGATGTTCCTGTTTTTCTTTAACAGCTACTCATCTGGTTTGAGTTACTACTACTTTGTTTCAACTTTGATCACCATTGGACAAACCCTGCTGATTCGTCAGTTTGTGGATGAAAAAATATTATTGAAAAAGATACAGGCCCAGCAAAAGAAGCCGGTGGTAAAATCAAAATTTGCCCAGCGTTTGGAAGACATGACCAAACAACAAAAACAATTGCAAAAGGGCGGTAAGAAAAAATAACACAGGCTTTCAACCATTAAGCTGACATAACCAACAACAAAGCCGGATACTTCTGTATCCGGCTTTGTTATTCCTTATCCCTAAACCCCTAACCATCAACCCTTAACTCCTAACCCCCTAACCCTTCTCCGCAATCTCCTGCAATATAGGGCGGTTCAGTATGGAAATGTTTTTATCGTTTAATCGAATGATATGATCCTTTTCCAGAGCTTTGAGCAGTTTCACCGTACTCTCGGTTGAGATGCCGGCAAAGTCACTGATATCCTTTCTGTTCAAAAGCGTAAATACGTCAAAGGGGGCAAATTCATCCCGGCTTAAATAAAGCAGCACTTCGGCCAGTCGTCCGTTCATCTGTTTATACATCAAATTTCGGATACTGCCATACAGCATAGAGCTTTGCTCACAATAGCGCTGAATGAGGTTAAAAGCAAATTGTCCATTGTTGCGGGTCAGTTGTTCAATAGCACTTTTTTCAATGAGCATGGTTTGAGTGTCGGTCAGCGCAATGGTCGAATAGTTATAGGTACTATTTCCAAAAACAGTTGACAATCCTACAAACTCACCCGGTTTGATAAGCCGGAGATTGTAATTTCTGTCACCTTCCTCCAGATGTTGTTTAACAACACCTTGTATGACAAAAAGAATGTATGAAGCAAATGTCCCTTGTTTGGTCAGGTTCTCCCCCTTACGGAAAAACACCTGGGTTTTACTCTCGCGCACCAGATCAAGTTCATCACCGACCAGCATTTGAAAGCAGGGAGCGTCTATATCACAAATAAAATCGTGGTCATTTTCCTGAATTGTTTTCATAGTTGAATCCTTTAATTCTGATCTACCTCAACAAAAAAGTTGAGGTAAATCAATTGAGAAGCCGATCTGGTAGAGCCACAAATTTAATTAAAAATGACGAGGACCATGTAATTTTGTATGTATAGAGATAGGGTTATAAATCCTGCTAAATGTTTATTAAAAATTAAATAGAAAAATCATGTTGTACACCAATTTAAATCACATCGAGACGGCCGATCAACACGCCAAATTCATCAACGAAAACGAAAATGTAATGGTATGCTGTGGTCGCATGGGCCCCATGTGTATCCCCGTTTACGGAATAATGGAAGAACTGGAAGAAGATTACGGCCACGTAAAATTTTTCGATATGGAATTTGACAACCCCGAAGCACATGTAATCCGCAACCTTCCTGAGGTGCGTGGTTTTATGGGCATTCCTTTCACCATCTATTACAAAAATGGGAAAGTGGTCAAAGCAACTTCAAGCATTCAAAGTCGCGACCAAGTCACTTCAATATTGAATGAGCAATTTGGCGTACCTGTAAAAGCATAATTATGGAAACTAAGAACCATTACGAAACAATAGTAATTGGTGGTGGACCGGCAGGACTCACGGCAGGAAAATACCTGT
>DHVH01000305.1 GCA_002412555.1 Marinilabiliaceae bacterium UBA5213
TGAAATGGTACTTCAAATCATCCATAATGGCGCGGGCCATCTCAGGCAAACCATCCTTTTTCATTAAAGGCAGTACAGCCAGCTTAACAGGCGCCAAGACCGGCGGCAACTTCATCACCACCCGCAGCTCTGTTTTTCCATCTTTTCCTTCTACCTCTTCCTCACAATAGGCACCAGCCATAATGCTCAAGAACATCCGGTCCACACCAATAGATGTTTCAATCACATAAGGCACATAGCTCTCATTGCGCTCCGGATCAAAGTAGGTGATTTTTTTACCTGAGTACTCCTGGTGTTGCGTCAAGTCAAAATCGGTGCGTGAATGGATGCCTTCCACTTCCTTAAATCCAAAAGGCATTTCGTATTCGATATCGGTCGCAGCATTGGCGTAATGCGCCAATTTATCATGGTCGTGAAAGCGGTATTTATGATCGCCCATGCCCAGCGACTTGTGCCATTTCATACGGGCAGCCTTCCACATTTCAAACCACTCCAACTCTTCCCCGGGAGGAACAAAAAATTGCATTTCCATCTGTTCAAATTCACGCATGCGGAAAATAAACTGACGGGCCACAATTTCGTTACGGAAAGCCTTACCTATTTGAGCAATACCAAAAGGCACCTTCATGCGACCTGTTTTTTGAACATTCAAAAAGTTCACGAAAATGCCCTGGGCCGTTTCGGGCCGAAGGAAAATTTTCAAAGCACCATCAGCGGTAGAACCCATATCAGTAGAAAACATCAGGTTAAACTGACGCACATCGGTCCAGTTTTTAGTCCCTGAAATGGGACAAACCACGTCGTAATCAATAATAATCTGACGCAACTCCGTCAGGTCACTATCATTCAAAGCCTTTACAAAGCGTGCATGAATCTCCTCCTTCTTTTTCAAGTTCTCCTGAACACGTGGATTCGTTTCCCGGAACATTTTCTCGTCAAAGCTGTCCCCAAATTTCCTGGCCGCTTTTTCAACTGCTTTGTCCATTTTGCCATCGTACTTGGCCATCAGGTCTTCAATGAGCACATCTGCACGGTAGCGCTTCTTACTGTCCTTGTTATCGATCAAAGGGTCGTTAAAAGCATCCACATGGCCCGAGGCCTTCCACACGGTGGGGTGCATAAAAATGGCTGAGTCCAGTCCGACTACATTTTCGTGGAGCAAAACCATCGAATCCCACCAATACTTTTTGATGTTGTTCTTTAATTCAACGCCATTCTGACCGTAGTCGTAAACAGCACCCAATCCATCATAAATTT
The DNA here is from genome assembly GCA_002412555.1 of Marinilabiliaceae bacterium UBA5213. Classification (GTDB taxonomy): domain Bacteria; phylum Bacteroidota; class Bacteroidia; order Bacteroidales; family Marinilabiliaceae; genus Geofilum. The sequence continues at coordinate 1,258 of DHVH01000305.1, forward strand.
CGCTGCTTTGAAACACAAACCCATACTCTTTACAATGGGCTACCAATTTTTTAAACACATCTTCCTGAGCCATAATGCTAAAACTTTTTATCTGTTATATTATATTTTATGCTTTTAACCGGGATGCTAATGGGTGGATCAGATGCAGATCAGCGCCGCACAATTAAAAATCAGGTAAATCCTCCAAATCCCCCACAATGCAAAAGCGCAAAAATAGGTAAAAAATCAGTTTTTCAACAATTTAAAGCCAATTAGTTAGCGCCAACTTACCAACTCATAGAGGGTTTCTATTTTCTTATAATATGGTTGGTTATCGTCTTATTTTTTTTTCAATCTTTGTCCATTAGCCGTTGCAATTATAAAAACTTATTATTTACTTTGCTTTTCAAAGTTCTTTTATAAATGGAAACAAAAAACAACCCCTCCGAGGATCTGAAGCACATCCGGCAAATGATGGAAGCTTCTTCCAAATTTTTATCCCTCAGCGGCCTTTCAGGCATTGCTGTAGGCACCTTTGCCATAGCAGGGTCAGCCATAGCTTACTTCTTAATTCTCAATGGGGGAACGCTCAAGTATGATGAATTTTTGAAAGTACTGAATCATGGTAATCATTTTCAATTTCGAACTGCCATGTTGCTGAATGCCCTATTTGTCCTGTTCGGCGCTTTGCTTTCAGCCTGGTACCTTAGTTACCGCACCAGTAAGAAAAGAAACCTGAAGTTTTGGACCCCCTCAGCCCGGAAGATGTTTTGGAGTTTGTTCTCCGTGCTATCCGTTGGAGGTGTCTTTTGCCTGCTGCTGTTTTACCACGGTTATTTCAAACTCATAGCCGCCTCCATGTTAATATTCTATGGTCTGGCACTTCTAAATGCCAGTAAATATTCCATGCAAAACATAAGTGCCCTGGCCTATACCGAAATTGCTATTGGCCTATTGGCCACTTTTTTTCATAATTATGGCCTGCTTTTATGGACTTTAGGATTTGGTGTGGTACATGTATTTTATGGAATTGCCATGTATTTCAAATACGACAGACCCCAAGTCTAAATATAAAATCACCTAATTTCCCAGACTGCATTCTTAAGAAAAACAATACAGGACAGATAAACAAGCCACCATGAAGACACTCCTTGAGGGCCTTAACAAAAACTTTGACAACCGCGTTCGCTTGGGCATTATGAGTGCCCTGATGGTGAATGAGAATGTTGAATTCAACACCCTCAAAAATTTGCTTGGCGTTACGGATGGCAATCTGGCCAGTCACCTGAAAGGCTTAGAGAAGGCGGGGATTATTTGTGTACATAAGCAATTCATTGGACGTAAACCCAACACTTCCTACACCATATCACCAGATGGAAAAAGACAATTCAATGCCCATATTAATGCGCTTGAAAAATTACTCAAGGGCCCTTAGAATAAAGCCCTCCCAATTAAAATAGTATCAACTTTCTATATTTTTTTAACCATTTACTTTGTTTTTCAAAGTACTATTAAAACTTGTCAACCATGGAAACTAAATCACCAAAAAACGAATACTGGGTCAATTCATTAACTTTTAAAATGGTCGTTATCGGGGTCATGATTCTCTTACTACTCATCCCTCTGTCCATGATTAAGCGCATTATTGCCGAAAGAGAATCCACCTCGCTTCAGGTGGAAAATGACATTTCAGCGCAATGGGGACATGCTCAGGTTCTGGCTGGTCCAATACTGAATATTCCTACTGAGCATTCATCAGTTGATAAAAACGGAAATGTGATCATTGAACGCGACTGGCTACATATTATGCCCTCAAATTTAAAAGTTGCCACCCAGCTGGATCCCGAAATCAGATACAGAGGGATATTTAAAACTGCCGTTTACACATCCGTTTCCCAGATAACCGGGAATTTCAAATTCGTACTTAACCCTGAAGAGATAGTCGGCACACCAGATTGGAGTAAAGCGGTGGTCACTTTTGGAATCAGCGACAACAGAGGCATCAGGGGTGACATCAGGATCTTGTGGAACAATTTTGCCTTAGAGCCGGAATCTGGCATGTTAACCCAAAACATAACCAAAAGCGGCTTCACTATAAAAACACCAATTGGAGTTGCAGACCTGGAAAAAAGTATTCCTTTCAGCATCAATCTTGAACTTAGCGGATCAAAAAGCTTTACCATATTACCGCTGGGACAGAAAAGCAGCATCGACATCAGCTCTTCATGGACTAATCCTAGTTTTAGCGGCAACCTGCTTCCCCAAAAAAGAAATATTTCTGAAACCGGATTTGATGCCAACTGGCAACTCACGCATTTAAACCGAAATTTCCCTCAGTATTGGCAAGGATCTAAGTTTAATGTGTGGGAACACTCACTAGGAGTCGATCTTTTCCTTCCGGTCAACCATTATCAAAAAGCCACCAGATCAGCCAAATACGGCATCCTGTTCATCATCCTGACTTTGCTGGTCTTCCTGTTTATAGAACTTATTAATAATAAAAAGGTGCACCTTTTCCAGTATTTACTGGTGGGACTGGCACTCATACTCTTCTTTTCGCTGCTGACCGCATTAAGCGAACATACAGGGTTCAATCTTGCCTACCTCATCGCATCTGTCGTTAACATTGTTGTGATTGGCCTTTTTGCCTATGGCTTATTGCAGGACTTCCGACTCACTTCTTGGGTGGTCGGACTTCTGGTGCTTATGTATACTTTTCTTTTCGTCCTTTTGCAGTTAAATGATCTCGCCTTTTTAGCCGGCAACATAGGTCTGGTGATCATTTTATCGATCATTATGAAGGCCTCGCTACGCCTGACCAGCCAATCATCCTGACAAATAACCAATCTGCCAAATATAAAAAGCAAGAATGCGTTCCCTGGGAAACGCATTCTTGCCTTATATAACCATATTTAATGACCATTTTCCACCCCATAATTTCTTCAAATCTCAAATTTAAAGTCTTAGTCAATAGTCACATGTATTTTTCAGACTAAAAAAACCACCTGTAGGTCACATTCACATTTCGTCCGGGCATCACAAAATTGCGGTCCTCAATGCGGCTCAGGTGATCGCGGTACTTGGTGTCCAGGGCATTTTCCACACGCACAATAAGCACATGCTGGCCTATTTTATTGAGTCGGTATCCAGCCTGAAAACCCAAAAGTGCATAGCCCTCAGTGACATCCTCTTCGGGTGCCACCTGATCCTGTTTGCGAACGGCCATATAGCTGGCGCCAAGCCATCCCTTTACGAAATCATACTCTACTTCATTGCGCCAACGGAAAGGGGGAATAAAGGGGAGGTTCTGATTGGGATCATTGTCATAAACCCTTCGGCCGCGCACCCAATCCATGGACGATTGCCAAGATAGGCGATCCGTCATATGATAAGCCATATTGAACTCATTTCCATATAAGCGGGCCTTACCTTCAGCATATTGAAAAATTTCGTAGCCTGAAGGCGCATCCACCTCTCCGGTGGGTTCAAAAATGATGTAATTGGCAAAATCATTGACAAAACCTGTCAACTCAAATTTTACCGGCCCACGCTCCCAGGTGACAAAAACATCACCACCATGGCCAATTTCATCATTGAGTTGCGTATTGCCCTTTTCATAAACGCCGGCGCCCAAATGGGCACCGTCGGCAAAAATCTCCTCTACCATGGGGTTACGATGCGATCTGGCCAGCTGAGCGCCGATTTCCAAACCCTCATAGGGGCGCACATTTAGCCCCAAAGAACCGGAATAGTTGAAAGAATTGCGCGACAAACTCACATCCGGAAACACTTCATTAGCTAGCGCCTTGGAATTCTGGAAATCCAATCGGATGCCAAACTGCATGCGCAGTGTGTTGGAAAGCGGCACCTCCTGAAAGGTGAATGTAGCCATGGAAAAGCGCTGTTCGCCTGGTGTGTAGGACTCATCACCGGTGACATCGAGGCTTTGACCATTGAGACTGAAGCCTAAGGCTCCCCTCGCCAGAATGCCTACCGGTTTGTGTTGCAAGGTCAGCGTTGAGCTAAAAGCGTACTGCTTATATTCCAGTCCAATTAGCTCCAGGGCTGGCTCTCCCGCCGGTCGCTCAATTTCTACTTCCTGCTGATGAAAACGGGTGGTGTTGAAGCGCAATTGCGCCTGATCAAAAAATTGCCCGGATAAGTTTTTGCCAAAACGTCCCTGAAAGGCCATGCGCTGTGCCCTGATCTCCACATCCTCCTCGGGCACATCAACGGATTCAGGAATTTCAAACGACTGGTCGGAGATGGAAAAACTTAAGCCGCCGTTGACTTTATCATTGTCGAAACCCCAGCCCATGGCCCCATCGTAGTTGCTCATGGAAGTCCCGGGCACAGGACCTTCAGGAGTAGTCATGTCACCAGCCTGACGCATGGCCAACCGACCGGTAAAAGCATTCTTCTCGCGCCCAACGGTAATTCGTCCAAAACCAGCACCCATATTATTCATGGTGGCTCCTTGCGCCGAAACAACACCGGAAACATCTGCATCCCATTGATCAGGAATATCGGTCGTCATCAGGTTGATAACACCCCCCAAGGCACTGGAGCCATAGAGCAGACTGGCAGGGCCACGAATTACTTCTACCCGACTGGCAGCCAAAGGATCCAATGAAATGGAGTGGTCGGCCGAGGTTTCTGATATATCTCCCATGCGTTCCCCATTTTCGAGAACAAGTATGCGGTCACCATCCATCCCCCGGATAACGGGCCGAGCAGGAGCAGATCCAAAGCTACGCATGGAAACACCTGGTTGCCCGTTCAGCATCTCACCAAATGATGGTTCACTGCGACGCTGAATTTGTTCACCCATAAAAACAGCATCGGGCTGATAACGAAACCCGCTAGCTGTGGGTGATGCGGTTAAAGTAATGCCTGAAAGATTGATGCTGGTGGCCTGCAGATGAATATCCACTTCTTTGGTGGTCTTCAGTTCTGCTAAAAAATCAATTTCAGCGATGGCATAACCCATGCTGGAAGCCAAAATCGTCAACGGACCCTCAGGCAAATTGGTCAGAATATAATGGCCACTGGCATCGGTAATGGTACCCATACGCGTGCCCTTTATGAGCAAATTCACAAAAGGCAGGTGCTCACCTGTAGTCGCATCCACCACATGACCAAACACATTGGCATCGGTACGTGGACGCGCCTCAGCCGGATTAGGGTTAGGATTTATGTTAGCCATCACAGGCGGCAACATAAAAAAGCTCAAAGCTATTAGGATCAAAAAGATATAAGTATTTCGCATAACATTAACATCAAACATGTTTGTAACTGTTTTATCAACACCGCTTTGGCAGTGCTGAAAAATAATAGATGGTCTCCACAAAAGCGGTTATCAATAAGCGCTGGTGATGATGATTCATTAATGGAGACAAAAGAAGAAGTAGTAGTATGTTGTCAGGCGAAAGCGGGAGGTCCCCGCAACAGATTCGTCTGGGAGAAACCAAAGACGATGGATGGAGAGGTACGGGTAACAAAAAGTGACGTCGTCAAGTGGGAAAATAAAATCCCAAGGACTAATAGGATGGCTAACAGACTGGTGCTGGAGAACAGCAAGGCCAGCATAAAAAACTCCGCAGTGGTATGCTGGTGATCCTGATAGGGTTTACCCGGAATTCGGGAACTGGAATAAGGGTGCGCATGTTTGATAACTGCACCATTGTCCATCACATGATAGTGCCAGTTAACCATCTGGTTGTGGTACAACCAGAAGACAAATGGTAAACTCAATAAAACAAGTAGCTGCTTTATTTTCCTATTACTATTCATTAATAGTTCGTTATTGTTTCTTAAATCGCAGATTTTAAATGACTAGTGCTTATTGGCTGTAGAAGCATAACTTATTGAATATAATGGATTTAATTTTGCCTATCAAGCTAATGATCTATTAACCTAACGACCTATTGATTCATATAAATGAAATAACAGTATCAATGAACGTATAACGCTTATGCCGTAATTAATGTTTTTTTTTAAGTCATAAAAAATGTAAACGGTCTACCTCACCACCCTTTTGCGAAGAACAATCACCTTTCTGTCATCGCTATATTCTATGTCATAGCCATAACGGGAGCAAATATAATCAATGGTTTTTGAATGAAAAAAGGTAACGTGCGTCGGGTCTTTGGTGTACCACCAATTCTCAACCGGGTCATCTTCGTTCCAGAGGTTTGTCATAATGGTCAGCGTACCTGAAGGGCGCAACAGCGCCGTTAGCAGCTTCAACTCCTGATGGGGATTAAAGAAATGCTCAAAGCATTCGGTGGCAAAAATAAAATCCTGGCGTTCATCAGGCAATTCCGGAAAGAAGTGGGGATCATAAAAACTGCATTGACAACCGGTTTTTTCAACCATTCTTGCCAGAACAGGGTTAGGCCCACATCCAAAGTCCATACCTTCCATGTCCTCCTCCATAAATGGCAGCGTAGGCTCAAGCGCCTGGTTTAAAAATTCAACATAGCCAGGACAATCCTCAGAATTATTATGTTGCTGATAACGTTCCTTTTCATCCTCAGGCCTCAGCCAAACATCAGGTGACTTAAAAATTAAGAAACAGTGATTACACCGGTAGAACGCGACTCCATCAATCCCCTTAAAAGTAATTAAATCCTCTCCTTCGCACAGTGTACACTTCATCACAAAATAGTTTGGTTTTGATGGCGCAAAATTAACAATAAAAAAACCCAAAGCCAATGGCTTTGGGTTTTAATGGATTTAACAAACCAAAAAGTACTATTCAGCTTTTTTAGTCTTGTCGCACTCTGCTTTTTTTGCTTTGTCACAGTCAGCTTTCTTTTCTTTGTCGCAGTCAGCTTTCTTTTCTTTATCGCATTTCTTCTCGCAGTTTTCTTTCTTTTCAGGTTCCTGCATCATGGTAGCAGCCGTTGCGGGTGCAGTCAATGCCAAAGTAAAAACAAACAAAAACGCTAAAGCTATTTTCTTACTCATAATCTTTAATTTAAATTGGTTATTAATAACTGACACAAATTTAGAAGGATTCTACAAAAGAACAAGTTACCGGCCTGTTAATGGGCGTTAATGTTTTGTTAACGTGCTAAGCGAGTCATTAAAAACAGCTAATTTTGAACACCATGAGAAAAAGAAATTCATCCGACCAGCAAGGGCTACTGGCCATTACCACCTTTGTGGTACTGGCTCTATTGATAATGGTTCAGATCAGCTGGATATTCAGAGCCGCCCGGTTGGAAGAGCAGAATTTCAACCATAGGGTGTCCATGGCATTAAAGGCGGCCAGAGACGAAATTGGTGTAAGGGCGCCTAAATGCAATGATATGTCGGACTTTCTATGTGGTCGAAAATGCCCCGAACACGTTCACAAATCAAAATATGCCGAAGTGGACAGCATCATTCGCGCCAATCTTGGTATCTACAATATTGCCCTGCCGTACACCTTTGAAATCACCGATTCGCTGCTGCATCAGAGTACCGGACGATTTTTTAACCCCACCTGCTACCGGCAGAACCTGAACGGCCTCATCGATCAAAATGGCATTCAAATAAGACTTCAGTTTCCTACCCGCAATCAGTATTTGATTGGCCAATTATATAGCCAATTGGGTTTGTCCATTCTCTTCATACTTTTTGTCATGCTGTCCTTTCTCATTACCTGGCGCTTGTTCAGAAGAGAAAAGGAACTGATGCTGCACACCACCGATTTCATCAATAACATGGTGCATGAATTCCAAACGCCCATCGCCAACATCCGCTTTGCGGCTAACCTGCTTAAAAAGAAGAAGGCAGGCGACAACCCACAAAAGACCGAGGAATACACCGAAGTGATACTCAACGAAACCCTTCGTTTACAGGGGCACGTCGAAGCCATTTTAAAAGTGGCATCCAACTCAGACAACCCCGATAATACGGAGAAAATTGACATGCATCCATTGATTGAACATGTCATTTCCACCTTCCATTTTCGTCTGGAACATGCCCAGGCCGCCCTCACTTTGGATGCCCAGGCATCCAAACATCAAATTGTGGCCGAATGGGGGCCTCTAACCCTCATCGTTTCCAACTTAATCGACAACGCCTTAAAATACGTCAACCAGAAGCCAAGAATTCATATCACCACTCAAAACAAAGAGAACCACCTGCTTGTTTCTATACAAGATAACGGCATAGGCATCCGAAAAGAAGATCTGCCACGAATCTTTGATAAATTTTTCAGAGTTTCCACCGGTAATGTGCACGATGTAAAAGGTTTTGGCTTAGGGCTCACCTACGTTAAAAAAGTGGTTGAGCAGTTCGGCGGCTATGTAACGGTTCAAAGCACGCCTCATAAAGGCAGTGTTTTTACCTTGACTTTTCCATTAATCGATAGCCATGTCAACACAAAAAACGATACTGATCATTGAAGATGACCTCAACATGGGGTTTTTGCTGAAAGAGTATTTGTCTGCCAATGATTTCAATGTGGAATTATGCACCGACGGCGATAAAGCACTTTCCACCTTTGAAGCCTCCAAAGTCGATTTTTGCCTCATCGATGTCATGCTGCCCGGCATAGACGGATTCACGCTGGCAGAGCGCATTCGCGACAAAGACCCGGATGTGCCGGTGGTATTTCTGACCGCGCGCTCCATGAAACAGGATAAGTTGAAGGGCTTCAATTTAGGAGGCGACGATTATATCACCAAGCCTTTTGACGAAGAAGAATTGCTTTGTCGCATCCATGCCATAATGAACCGGTACAACGGTAAAAAAGAAACTCCTGATGAACCAACGGCCGCTTGTCACATTGGCAGTTACCTGTTTGACATACAAAATCAGGCTCTAATCATCAATGACCAAACCCAGCGACTCACTTACCGTGAATGTGATGTGCTAAAGATGCTTTGCCAGAACAAAAACAATCTGGTCAAAAGAAGTGATTTATTGCAGAAATACTGGGATAAAGACGATTACTTTAATGGCAGAAGTCTGGATGTTTTCATCACCCGATTGAGAAAGCACCTGGCCGATGACGACAAGGTGAAAATTGAAAATGTACCCAAAGTCGGGTACATTTTGCAGGATCAATAAGTATAAAATGGGGTCACCATTTTACCGAGTCATAAACAATGACCTTCTTCCATAAATGTTGGTTGTCCTCAACAAATCTCAGGTGCTGGGGATCAATTTGATAGCTGTCCTGATCTTCTTTAGTATCAAAAAACAGCATCAGCGAATAGGTGTAGGAGTGATCCACCACATCCCGACTTTCGGTGCCGGCCGGAACACCTAAATGCGCGTACCGAATGGTTTCAATGGTTGTCAATTCCTCCAAAGCTTGCTCCATCTGGCCTCTTGCATCCGCATTATCCGGAGTATGTAACCAGAAATAAACATGGTGCACCAAAACATCTTGTCCCACATTCTTCGGCGAATCTAGTTGACACCCCGATAGCACAAACAATCCCAATAGCATCCAGGTGACTAAAAAATAGCTTTGTCTCATCAGAAAATAGTTTAATAACAATATGGCAGGTAAGATAAGAAATATCTCAAACACGAACAACCGTGCGCATTAATCCATGTATAGGGTGATGCCCAGCGCCAAATTCCAGATTTTGTCAAGCGAAACATATTTTGTTCGCACCAGCTCCAAAACATAGGCATCCAAAGTACTCATCTCGCCATATATGCCAATCGATTTAAATGTCCGCCCTGCGGGCAAATGGATTTGCCATTCGGCACCCCAAAAGGGTGCCAGATGCACTTTATTCTGAAAATAATATTGCTCAGGATAATGGGCAGGCAGTCTACGGAAAGTATTGTTGGTGTTGCCCCAATTGATGGACACACCAGCCTTCGGAGTAACATTTCCCAGAAGCCCTGGTTTGAATAAATCCCAGCTGTTCTTCAATGAAACCGTATGCACCCGTACCGAACTTCCACCCAGATGATTGGAAAGCACACCGTAAAATAGGGTGGCATCGTACCTCTTAGAAAGATCGTAACCTGCTCCTACCGACATAAAACCAATGAGCCCGGCATACTGCACCTTCAAGTGATCAGGAATTATCCACGATGGTCTAATATGAAGCGTGTCTTCTCTGATAATCAAAGGCCTCGGCTTTCTCAATCCGGTCAGCCGGGCGGCATCATCGTCCGGCGGGTATCGATCCGCTGCTTTAACTGCAACAGACGCAAAAAGAGTAAGCAGTAGAAATAAATATAGCAGTCTATTTCTCATAAACATATGCACTAAAAGCGTTCCATTCTAATTTCAAAACCATCCTCGTCCAAATCCAGAAAAAAAACCTCGCCTTGTTTGCTGCTAGACGCAGTAAAATAAGGCGGTCCGGTTTCATACATTTGACCATAATAAAATCTGTGTGTATGCCCATGCAGGGACAAATCTACATTGTATTCGTGCATTAGCCGGTTGTAATAGTATTCGTTGCCCCGACTGAAAGGATCACTCCAGGGTGGAATGTGCGAAAACACAAAGCGGTACTTATAGCCCTCACTATCTTTTAATACCTCCTCCAGCCAGTCAAAATCAGGATCTTCTACATTCTTTTCCCAGATAACATCATCCAGAAATACAAAAAGACAATTGTTATACACCATGGTGAAATTATAGGGTCCGAACATTTCTTTGTAAAGTAACTCCCCATTGGACAAGTAATCATGATTACCAATGATGGTCAAAAGGGGATGTTTCAACCCGGAGGATAGGTCTCTATACCACAAAAACTCACGATAAATCCCACTCAAGGTCAAATCGCCCATATGAACCACAAAATCAATATCATCCTTTCGGTTGAAGTAGCGAACCTGCTTCTCAAACTCATCATAATAGGTATGCGTATCCCCAAAAATGCCTATTGAGAAAGGGACAAAATAGTCGGTCCCATTTTGCTGAATGCTTTCAATGGCTTTGATATTTAAATCACTGTCCGACACTTTTACACCTGCCTTGTAGGGACTGTATTCAATGATATTCTCACAGGCCCCCAAAAGAAGGATGACAGCGGCAGACAAGAGTCCTTTTATTTTTCGATTGCTCACCATACTTGTACAATTTCTAAAACAAAAATAAAACGAACAGTTCCCGCATGTCGAGAAATCTTCGCTGAACCGCAGAAAAGAACCCTTAAAACGAAATTTTTGGAACTTGTTTACCGAGCCTCCTCGTTGGTCGAACAACTCAAGGACTGGTATATGTGCAAGCAAACGCTTAATTTTTTAGATTATAAATAAGGCGTATTGGTGACCTTTTTATGTGAATAAAGAAAAAAATCTTCTATTTTCGAACCCGCTAAATCTATTAAACCAAAACTATAACTAATGAGTGTACAACGTAATGTTTCCGGATGGATTGTAACCCTGGCGGCGCTGGGCATCAACCTCGTCCTTGGGATCTTATATTCCTGGGGAGTTATTAAAAAAGCGCTGGTGGATGACTGGGGATGGAGCAACACTGAAGCTGCTCTACCCTACACTGTTTGCGTGGCCATTTTGGCCTTTGTAACCATTTTTGGCGGGCGGCTGCAGGACAAGTACGGCCCCAGAATCATCGCACTTACAGGCGGTATTCTATTTGGCACTGGGCTGCTACTTTCTGCCTTTGCCAAAAACCCCACCATAATGGTGCTTACTTTTGGTGTAATCAGCGGATTGGGTATGGGCTTTGGGTACGCAGCAGCTACCCCCTGCGCCATTAAATGGTTTGAACCACGTAAAAAAGGCCTCATTGCAGGTATTGTGGTGGCAGGCATTGGCCTCTCAGCCATTTACATTGCACCCCTAACCAATTACCTGCTCACAACTTCAGGCATCGAGCATACCTTTGTATTTTTAGGCATTCTGGCTTTAGTTGCCCTGATCGTTTTTTCATTGCTATTGAAAAACCCACCGGAAGGTTATGTACCTGCGTCCAAGAAAAATCGTCCTGTTGTTGCTCATGGAGAGGATTATTCCTGGCAACAAATGATAAAGACACGGCCCTTCTTCCTTTTATGGCTGACCTATTTGTTGAGTGCCACGGCAGGTCTCATGCTGATTGGGCACATTGCCAGTATTGCTTATGTACAGGCTGGCTGGCAGGCAGGCTTCGTTTTGGTGGTGGTTCTGGCTATATTCAACACCTCCGGACGAATTCTGGGCGGCTTTCTATCTGACACCATGGGCCGCACCAACGCTCTGTTAATGGTATTTGTGATTCAGGCAATCAATATGTTTGCATTTTCTTTCCTCAATTCCATTCCCTTGTTAATCGCAGGAACGGCCGTTGCCGGACTCTCGTATGGCGCCTTATTTTCATTGTTTCCGGCAACCACGGCCGATTTCTTCGGGATAAAAAACCTGGGTGTTAATTATGGCTTAATTTTTACCGGATGGGGCATCGCAGGAATTGTTGGCCCCCTTTTAGGAGGCCAGGTGGCCGACCTTACCGGCACGTACAACGCCTCTTATGTGGTAGCTGGCATTATGTTGCTCTTGGGTGCCATGTTGGTAAAATTCATTAAGGAGCCAGTAAAAAGGTCTTAAAACTTCGGCGTTTTTCTTGATTAAAACACCGACAATATATAATTTGCATGGGTAGTTATCCACCATATTTTGTGGCTTACTACCCATGTGCGTTTTACATAAACCCATAAAACTAGACTTATGAGCCATCCTATTAACCCAACAGTTCCCGGTCAACGCATTCAAATTATTGACACTTTAAGAGGCTTTGCCATTTTTGGCATTCTGATGGTTAATATGTTATGGATGAGTGCCCCTGTGGGCATCTCCTTAACTGAATATGCTCTCTGGGATAGCCCATTGGATAAAACGGTTGAATTTCTTATCTCCTTTTTGTTCGAAGGTAAATTCTATGTACTGTTCTCCATGCTGTTTGGTTATGGGTTCTGGCTTTTCCTTCAAAAGACAAACGATGGTACTTCCCCTGCAAAAGTCTATGCATGGCGCCTGGTCCTTTTAATCCTGTTTGGAGTGGCGCACATCGTACTGCTTTGGCCGGGTGACATTCTGCTCTGTTATGGTTTATTAGGCTTACTGTTATTGCTATTCAGAAATAAAAGCAACCGCAGTCTTTTTAAATGGGCACTTGCTTTACTCATCATTCCTTTAGTATTATTGGGCGCAATGGCACTTCTGTTTCACTTGGGCATGTCCAACCCTGATTCTGCAGAAGTCATTGAGTCCGCCATGAAGGACCAACAAGCCGTATTTGTTGCCCTCATTGAGAATGCCTTAAGGATTTACCCGACCGGCAGTTTTTCTGAGATTGTCAACATTCGTCTGGAAGAATATACCACCTTACTGATGGGGGCCTTTATCATGTTTTACCCCAACGTGTTGGCTATGTTTTTAGTAGGTTTCTATGCGGGCAGAAAGCAACTGCTCAATGAAGTAACCGCCCATCTGCCAATATTCAGAAAAATGGCCATTTGGGGGTTATCAACAGGCTTGCTGGCCGGATTGGCATACGCTTTTTTGAAAATGGAAACAGACTTGGGCACACCTACCCTTGAGTCAGTGTTAGCCATGACGCTGAACGCTTTTGGCGGACCAGTTCTTTCATTAGGCTTTGTATCTACCATCATTCTTCTGATCCATAACGGGCTTTTGAAACATTGTGCCGTTTGGCTGGCGGCGGTTGGACGAATGGCGCTTTCAAATTATCTGATGCACAGCATTATTGCAGCCCTTCTCTTTCACAGCTATGGATTTGCACTTTACGGAAAAGTCTCCATATGGCAGGGCTCCCTTTTGTGTCTGGCTATCTTCGCCATCCAAATACCCTTGAGTATTGCATGGCTCAAATTTTTCCGCTTTGGGCCTTTTGAGTGGCTTTGGCGCAGTTTGACCTACCTTAAATGGCAGCCCTTTTTGAATACCAAAGCGTAGGATAAAATTAAAGGGGATCTAGCAGCGTAGAACCCCTTTATTTTCTTACAAAAAATAATAATCAGTTCACCGACCAGCGGACATAGCGTTGAAGATTGGGATCTATTTGCACCACTTTGCCTTTGGGGACAGAGATGCGAACAGTCACTTTTTGGTCGCGGATCTTAGATTTGGCAGGCAGGGTATAGATCTTATCCAGTTCCAGCAAAGAGTCTTTCTGCAACCAGAAATATTCTGCCGCACCAGCATACGCTCTGGCCCTGGCTTCGGTAGCTCCTTTAGCCTGTCGTTCAATCACAAGCGCAAAGTGCTCAGCATTCTCCCTGATAAGTATTTTTGGCTCACCAAATAAGGTCATATCGTCTTCGTTCAAATGCACCCTGATATTGTTAAAATGAACCACTGACCGTTTGGTAATCTGAGGCATTTGTGCCGCCTGCAAAAAGAGGGTGTCCCCGTTAAAGGCATCCGGCAGTACCACCTCTTCAATGCTGGCCTTGTGTCTAAAATCAATTCCCACTTTCAGCACCCCAACAGTTAACAAACCCAATCCAACGAGCCAGAAAATCAAGCCCAAGGTGCCAATCAACTTTCCGCCTCTTCTAAACTGAAACACCAAATGCAGTCCCAGGTAAAAAACCAACAATAAGGGCACCCCTAAGGCAAGTAATAAACCAATTATAATAGGCAGAGATTCTCCCTGACTAAAAAGCATATCGTGTAACTCCCACATATAACCAGCCTCAGGAACCAAATGCACAGCTGGCCCAGAGAAGAACAGGGCCACCGTCATAGCCACCATCAGGGCAAACGAAACAAGAATAATACCAACGCCTAGCACTACACCAACAATGCGCAAGACCTGGTTCAATCCAGAGGGAGCCGTCATATATGAAGGTGCCGCTGTACGAGCTTTATTAAAAACAGGTTCCCCACCAAACATTTGCATCCGCTGTTCCACCGTCAAGGCCTTAGGCATGGCAATCCACAAAACCAGGTAGGGAATTATAGAAATCCCGTAAAAGAGACCCACTACAAAAAGCAAACGGAACAAGAGGGGATCCACATTAAAGTAAGCTCCTAAACCACTACAAACACCCCCCACTACTCTGGAATACGGATCACGGTAGAGTCTTTTGCGGATGGGCTGAACAAAGGGCTCTTTTTTGGCGGATGCAGAGGATGCGTCAGCACCATCCGTTTCATCGTCTGCCGGTGCATAATCACGGGGCTCTCCCAAAATCTTAATAACCTCTTCCACATCTTTGAGGTTAACAGCCACTTGGTTCTCATGGGTAACCGGAATAAACAGTTCGGCCATTCTCGATTCTATGTCGTTGATCGTCTCTCGGGCTTCATCGTTGCTGCCCAATATCGCTTGCACAGCATCCAGATATTCCTTCAGCTGGTCATAGGCATCTTCCTCTATTCTAAAGGCGATGCCCGACAAGTTTATATGTATTGTTTTTTTCATCAGAATATGATTTAAAGAAAGGGAAAAAACGAAACCGCCCCTGTAAGCATCATTATAAATGCTATGATAATGATCACCGCAATCAAAATTAAAAAGCCCTTCATGGCTGACCGGAAAATCAGTGCCAATATTAAAATCAGAATCAGCAAAGGAAAAATGCCCGGAAAAGCAAAATGGCCAAAGGGCAAATGAATAAAATGGAAGCCAGGTCCATAAAAACTAAAAAAGCGGGTTACAAACAGGACGCCAATGACAATGGC
Source organism: Marinilabiliaceae bacterium UBA5213 (assembly GCA_002412555.1). Lineage (GTDB taxonomy): Bacteria > Bacteroidota > Bacteroidia > Bacteroidales > Marinilabiliaceae > Geofilum. The sequence continues at coordinate 16,861 of DHVH01000305.1, forward strand.
GACAATTGTAAAGACATTTTTATCCCGCTTCGTCATCTTGTTGACATAGGCTTCCCCATCCTTGTAAGTCTTGCTCTTCTTAAAGTTGGAGAATTCCGATTTCACATTATCATACTGCTCCTTAATCGTCTTTTCAATATTTGAAATGGTGATGTTTTCCCCGCGCATTTCCAGCCTTTGCGTTGTAGTTACTGCAGGCTGAATGGCAATCCACAATACTATGTAAACGGGGATGATAACGCCAAAACTAAGAAAAGGCAAAAGGGCAAATATAATTCTCACCAAAGCCGGATCCACATTGAAGTAAGCGGCTATGCCCCCACAAACACCGCCTAATACTTTGTTATCCAAATCCCTGTAAAGACGCTTTCGGGTATGGTAAGTAGCGTTACCCGTATCCTCAGAAGTGGCCTTTTCCTCCGCTGCATCCCCGAAAAAATCTTCGGGCTGCCCCATAATCGAAATTACCTCCTCCACCATGCTGACAGTAATCACCCCTGTTTTGGGATTAATACGCTGTGCAAACAGCTCTGCCATGCGGGCTTCAATATCATTGATAATTTCGGTTCCGCCCTCTCTGGTTCTAAACCAGTCATCCAGCTTTTGCTGATACTTCTTTAGCAATTCGTAAGCATCATCATCTATAAAGAAAGCTGTGGCGGCTATGTTGATGGTTATCGTTTTCTTCATTTTACTTGGTTTTTTTGGTGTATCAGGTTAACAGCCTCAACCAGTTCTATCCACGACTGGTCCAGCTCCTTTAAAAAATCTCGGCCCTTTTCGGTGAGGGCGTAGTACTTACGGGGAGGTCCCTGGGTGGATTCCTCCCATCGGTAGCTGAGCAACTCATCATTTTTCAACCTTGTCAACAAGGGATAAAGCGTTCCTTCAACCACAATCATCTGAACCTCTTTAAGTTCATTGATGATGTCAGAAGCGTAGGCATCGTCTCCCGATAGTATCGATAATATACAATACTCCAGGACTCCCTTACGCATCTGAGCTTTTACATTTTCCAGCTTCATATTTTCAGATGTTAAATTCATTTATTAAAAAAATAAATGGTTTATTAATCCCATTTGATCAAGGATTTAAAACCACTAAAACCTGAGGCGCGCGCCTCCAATAACAATAGCAGGCAGCACGTAAGAGTGGGCTACCCCCGTTTCAGGCTCCGCAGGTTCGTCAACCTGCAAAGCTTCATAACCACAATTCCCCTTCGTGTCAGTTACCCCTGTAAGTGCTCTGGATTCAGCACCCAAATTTTTGTCCCCTCTGCTACTGTGCAGAAGCACGACAAAAACGAATAAAAGAATGGCCACTTTTATCAACTTTCTCAATACCGGTGAAATAAACTTTCTCATACCAAAAAAATTAGACTACCTTCTTATGCACTGAAGTAGGTTATGCAAATATATGGCAATTCTTTAGTACTTTGCAATACCTAGTACTACTTTTTTTCAAAAAAATAAATAATCACTTAAAAAACCGTACTTTCGTAGGTTGAAAAGCAAGGTAATTATGGATTCTACAAGACAGAAAAAAATAGGCCGTCTCCTACAAAAAGAGATGAGTGAAATATTTCAGCGTGAAGTACGGGATGTCATCATGGGCACCATGGTCAGCGTGACGGTAGCAAGGGTTTCGCCCGATATGGGCATGGCCAAAGTGTACCTGAGCATCTTCCCACCTAGCAATAAAGAGGAAGTTTTTAAAAACATTACTCAGAACAGTTCAAAATTGAGATTTCTATTGGGACAACGGGTAGGAAAGCAGCTGCGGATCATCCCGGACTTGCAATTTTTTATTGACGACAGTCTGGATTACATCGATAAAATTGACGACCTGTTAAAAGAATAGCACATGCAGTACGATCCAATCAAAAGGTCGCTTGGCAAGGTTTTTAATATACATCCCTACCTGAGGGCGCTATTCTACAGCTTACTCGACCTCCTGTTATTGCGCTCCTGGCACATTCGTCGCGAACTCAGAGCCTGGCGCAAGGAAGCACCCGTTGATGCCACCGTTTTAGATGCCGGCTCTGGTTTTGGCCAGTACGTGTGGCGCTTGGCGAAAATGGGCGATCTTTTTCACATTACCGGGGTGGATGTAAAGGAAGAACAGGTGGCCGACTGTAACCGCTACTTTAAGAAAATGGGTATGAACCACCGCATTCATTTCAGATGTGAAGAACTGGAGACCTTTCATGAAACTGCCCTCTACGATCTGGTGCTGTCGGTTGATGTAATGGAACACATTGAGGAAGACGAAAAAGTGATGAAAAACCTGTGCCGTTCATTGAAGCCGGGAGGTACATTACTGATTTCCACACCTTCGGACCAGGGTGGATCAGATGTGCATCACCACAATCACCACGAAGGCGCCTCCGGCTTTATTGATGAACATGTGCGCGACGGCTACAATATAGATGACATAAGTGAAAAGTTGCTTAGAGCTGGGTTCTCGTCGGTAGAGGCCAAGTATTCCTATGGCAAAAGCGGCAGTCTGGCCTGGAAACTGACCATGAAATATCCCATTTTGGCCCTGAATTTTTCCAAATTACTATTTATCCTTTTACCTTTATATTACCTAATGGTCTATCCCCTGGCCTACATCCTCAACCATGTTGATGTACGTTCGCATCACAAAACCGGCACTGGACTCATCGTCAAAGCCCTCAAATAAATCGCATAGGCACCCCTTATGAATGTAAACATCGCCATCCGCATAGCTGTCAGGTATCTTTTCGCCAAAAAGAGCCAGAACATCATCAACGTTATCTCGTGGATATCGGTGACAGGCGTGTTGGTGGGCTCCCTGGGCTTACTGGTGGTGTTGTCCGTATTCAATGGCCTGCATGGCCTTATCGGCTCCTTGTACGGCACTTTTGATCCCGATTTAAAGATCGAAGCCGTTCGGGGCAAGGTCTTTCATACCGACTCCATCGACTATTCCTCATTGGTATCCATGAATGGTGTGGAGCACATCACAGGTGTTGTGGAAGACCATACGCTTTTTCGTTTTGGGAAGCGACAGGTACCTGGACTGATCATGGGGGTGGATGATCAATTCAATAAAGTTTCTGGCATTGACTCCATCATAGTGGAGGGCACCTTTCGACTTAAGTACAATGACATCTATGAAGGGGTCATTGGCTTTGCCCTGGCCGATCAGTTGAGCCTTAGGCTCAACTTTGTAACGCCGCTCATGCTCTACACGCCTGAACGCACCAAGCGCATTAATCCGGCACGTCCCGATCAGGCATTCAAAACCTCCTACATCCAGCCTTCCGGCATTTTTATGGTGAACCAAATCGAATACGATGCCAATTATGCCCTGATACACATTGACCAGGCCCGTCAAATACTGGATTACAGCGCATCTACCGTGTCGTGGCTGGGTATTAAAGTAGCTGATTCGGCAGACCTCGAACGCGTAAAAAGCAATATTTCAAACCTGCTCGGCGACCCATTCAGAGTCCGCAACCGGGAAGAGCAACACGAAACATTTTTTAGAATGATGAAGGTAGAAAGACTGATGGCTTACATTATTCTTTCTTTCATCCTGCTGATTGCCATATTCAATGTCATTGGCACCCTCTCCATGCTCATTTTTGAAAAGCGCCAAAGCATTTCCACGCTGCGCAGCATGGGCGCCCAGCGCCAGCTTATTCACCGCATTTTTCTGATAGAAGGATGGTTGATTTCCCTGGCCGGAGCCACTGCCGGATTATTGCTGGGAGCAGCTTTGATATGGTTGCAACAGACTTTCGGACTGGTACGTTTTCAGGGTGGTGGCAATTTCATTGTTGAAGCCTATCCCGTGCTGCTTCGCTGGCAGGATGTGGTCACGGTATTTTTAACCGTATCCATTACCGGCTTTATTGCCGCCTGGTACCCTGTAAGGGTTATTGTTCGTCGCTATTATGCGGAGATGCAGAATAAGTAAACCCGGCATAATTTTCTTTAACCTGAGCCAGCAGTTCCTCTATTTCATCGAGACTATCACTTTGCAACAGTTTGATTTTTGTCTCCCTAAAATTGGGCAGCCCTTTGAAAGTTACGGCTATGTGCCTCCTTGTATGCAGTATGCCTTTTCGCTCACCTATCCACTCAACGGTATTGCGCAAATGACGGGCAATCAGATCCACGTGCTCATCGATAGGTATCGGGGGTAAATGCGTTCCCGTATCCAGGTAGTGCCGGATTTCTCTGAAAATCCATGGTCGACCAATGGAGCCGCGCCCAATCATTATGGCATCCACCCCATAACGGTCGAAATAAGCACGGGCTTTCTCCGGTGTAGTGATATCTCCATTGCCGATAATGGGAATGTGCATGCGCGGATTATTTTTGACTGCTCCTATCAACTCCCAGTCGGCCTCCCCCGTGTACATTTGGGCACGTGTGCGTCCATGAATGGTTAAAGCCGCCACGCCCACATCCTGCAACTGCTCTGCCAGCTCTACAATCACCTTGGAGTTTTCATCCCATCCCAAACGGGTTTTAACCGAAACCGGCAATTTAACCGCCTTAACTACTTCACTGGTGATTTTAAGCATCAATGGCAAGTCGCGCAACATACCCGAACCGGCCCCCTTCATGGCAATTTTCTTAACAGGGCAGCCAAAATTCAGGTCAATGAATTCAGGATTGGCAGCTTCAGCAATTTTTGCCGCCTCCACCAGCGCGTCCACCTCCTTGCCATAAAGCTGAATGCCCACCGGTCGCTCAGTTTCTGAAAGGGTCAGTTTCTTCTGAGTCTTTTCAATTTCACGTATAAGGGCATCTGAGGAAACAAACTCCGTATACAACAAATCTGCTCCAAACTCCTTGCACATACCTCTAAACACCAAGTCAGAAACATCCTCCATGGGTGCTAAAAACAATGGCTCATGACGTAATTCTATATTTCCTATCTTCACAATTCTGCATTTTCTAATTACCTGTCAACTCCCTGGGATTTTATTTACTCTCCCCGGTTCACTTTACTCTTCGATGGTATTCCTTAAATATTTACCAGAGAATTTTGTTGTTTGATGTAAAAATGAGCGACAAAGATAAACTATTTCATAATTCCAATCTAAGTTATGTAGTACCACGTTACCATTTTTTGTACATTGTCCGTAATTTATTAATCACTTACTCAGCCAATGGAGCAGGTCATTTTTGATAGTTTCAACCTTCTTTACAAACGTCTGGTGTTGATTTCAAAAGCACTTTTGTTCATTCTACTTTTGATTGGATGTAACCGTAATGTTGATACCCAATCCGCATCAGAAAACAATCTCAACAACCCAGTTGCCACCGACTCGCTTGTTGTTGATCAACTCATTGAACGGTCCAACCTCTTTTTTAGTGAAACAGGTTCAAAAGCGGAAGCCTATGACTCCTTTCTGAAAGAAGCCCTTGATATTGCAAGCAGAAGAAATCTTATTTCTCAGGAAGCCACCATATATAATACAATCGGAAAACGGCACCGCAACCGCTCTCAGTACGGCGAAGCGCTCAAATATCACCACCGGGCCCTTAAACTGGCTCAGAATATAGATCATACATTATTACTCGCAGATGTGTACAATCAAATTGGGGTGGTTTACCGCCGCACCGATGACAATGCCATGGCCCTGGACATGCACTTTAAAGCACTGAAACTGGCCGAAGAAGTGCTTGACACTTTTAATATCAGTGTTTCTATCAACAGCATCGGAAATGTGAACTTCAATTTAGGCAGGTACCACACAGCCATTGAGTACTTCCTTCGTTCCCTGGAGCTCTCCCAAACCATGAACAATACGCTTGGCCTGGCCATTAACTATCACAACCTCGGCGAATGTCTGTTAAAACTGGACCAACCCGACAGTGCCTTGGTCTACTTTTTAAAATCGCTCGAATACAACACCCAAATTGGCAGCCGTGTTGGTCAGTCCATCTGCTTTAACAGCATAGGTGCATCTTATATTGCCAAAAACGAACTGGAACTGGCACAAGACTATCTGGAAAGGTCGCTGCAGATAAACCGCAAATTGGGCGACCTCTTGCAAGTCTCCATAAGCCTGGGTAAAGTTGGCGAAGTCAACTTGCTAATGGGTAACCATGCTCAGGCCAAAAAGTTCCTCGAAGAATCCCATGCCCTGGCCGCGCAAATTGGCACCCGCTTTCAAGCTGAAGAAAGTGCCCGCTTGCTCTCCTCTTTGCATGAGCAAACCAATGAATTCCGCAAATCTCTCAATTATTATAAGCTATCCACAGTGTACAAGGATAGCATCCTGAATGAAAAAAACATGCACCACCTGACCACCATGGAGGCCATGTTGGATACCGAAGCTCAAAGAGACAAAATTAATCAGCTCAACCAAGAAGCACAGATTCAAAAGTCCGTCATGAGCAGACAAAGGCTCATGCTCACCATTTTCATCATCACCCTTGTAATTCTGTTAGTGGTTGCAACCATGCTGGTGCTTCAACACCGCTTACGCAACAAATACAACAACCTGAAAAATCAGCATAAATTGCTGCGCTCACAAATGAATCCGCACTTCATTTTCAATGCTTTGAGTGCTATTCAAGTGTATGTGCTCGAACATGACATTGAAAAATCCACCAAATTCCTGACCGATTTTGCCAAATTGATGCGTCAAGTGCTTAAATTGTCGCATTACGATTACATTTCACTTAAAAACGAGAGTGAAATTCTGGGTTATTACCTGGAGCTTCAGCAGCTACGGTTCATGACCCCCTTTGGTTATAACTTGCACATTGATGCCAGTATTGATCCAAACGCTGTGCTTGTACCGCCCATGATAACCCAACCTTTTGTAGAAAATGCCGTAGAACATGGTATTAAAGATTTGCAGGAAAACGGTTTTCTCGACATTCGCTTCAAAAGGGTCAACACCCAAATGATAATAGAAGTAGAAGACAACGGCATTGGCATTCATCACTCGATGCAACTTAAAAATGACAAGTCGAAAAGCCATGAATCCATGGCCATTAAAATAACCAAAGAGCGCCTGGATGTGATCCGTAACGACTCCGGAGGCAAAGTGGGATTAGAAATTATCGACAAAAAAGATGTCAATCCTTTTGACCATGGAACGCTGGTCAGGATTATTTTACCTGTGGTTGAACAAAACACTTCCAAATTGGCAAAAAATGGATAGTTACAACGTAGTGGTGGTTGAAGACGACTTGTTTTCAAGGCGTGTGGTGGGACTGATAATCAAAAACCATTTTCCGGAGTTGGTAGTAGTCGGTGAGTGCGGATCGGTCAAGGAAGCCCAGGAAATTATCTGCCGAACAAAACCCAAACTGGTTATTTTGGACATCCAGTTGGAAGATGGCAATGCCTTTGATCTGCTACATAATCTCAAGTCGGTAGGGATTGATTTCAAAATTGTATTCATGTCCGCCTTCCAAAGCTACCTTGAAGAAGCTGTGCAATTTGCCGCAGTCGATTTTCTAAAAAAGCCCTTTGACGAAGCGGAGTTTGTGATGGCTCTTGATAAAGCCATAGACTCAATCAACGATATTGCTTACAACCAGCGTTTGGATGTCATGTTCAATAACCTGAACAAAAATCAGTTCCAAAAAACCATGCTTTTCCAATTGCAGGATGGCCCCTTCACCGTTCCCCTGGCGGAAATTGAATGCGGAGAAGCCAAACCTGGTGGTGCCATTTTTCGACTAGTATCCGGTTCTGATTTCAAGATTTCTATCCCGCTTCGGCGTTATGAAATTTTACTCAGCAAATACGGCTTTTTCAGATGCCATCCATTATTTGTCATCAATTTAAACCTAATTGATGAAATTGATATCCCTACCTCGAGAATCCGTTTCAAATCGGGTCACACCGTTCCCTTTGACGACTGGCGGCGCCCCTCCTTATTAAAAAGGTACAATGAAATGCAGGAAGAGCACCTTCCTTAGGATTAAAACGAGCGAAAACCAATAATTTCACGCACTTCACGCACTGTTTTGGCAGCACTCTCGTGGGCCTTCTCCTTGCCCATGGCCACTACTTTACGCAAATAAGTCTCATCCGAAGCAATCGCCTTAATTTTTTCACGCATCGGATCGGTAAAAGCAATGATGTCTTCCGCCAACTGTTTTTTCAAATCGCCATAACGGATAGAGCAGGAACTGTACTGCTCTTTGAAATAGGTGAGTGTATCGGGCTCTGAAACCACCGACATCAATGTAAACAAGTTATTCACAGGCTCTGTAACAGGCGAATCGAGTTCTGTTGGCCCCGTATCCGTAACGGCTTTCATCACTTTTTTTCGGATGACAGCCGGTTCGTCAATCAAGTAAACACCGTTGCCTTCCGACTTGCCCATCTTGCCTGAGCCATCCAATCCAGGTATTTTCACCAAAGCCTCCCCATAATTAAAAGGCTCAGGAATAGGAAAAAACTCCTTGTCATAAATACGGTTAAAACGGGCGGCAAACTTGCGCGTCATTTCCAGATTCTGCTCCTGGTCCTTACCCACCGGCACTTTATTGGCATGGTGAATAAGGATATCCGCAGCCATCAAAACCGGATAGGTCAATAAACCCGCATTCACATTGTCGGGATGTTTACGCACCTTCTCCTTGAAGGAAGTCGTGCGCTCCAACTCGCCCACATAAGCATTCATATTGAGCAGCAAAGTCAACTCCGCCACCTCAGGCAAATCACTCTGAATATAAATGGTTGATTTTTCAGGATCGAGACCCGCTGCCAAATATTCTGCCAGCACCTGACGCACATTCCCATGCAAATCTTCAGGCTTAGGATGCGTTGTTAGCGAATGATAATCGGCAATAAAGAAGTAGCAATTATAATCGTTCTGCATCTTCAGGAAGTTCTTAACTGCGCCAAAATAATTTCCCAAATGTAAATTTCCCGTTGGCCGGATACCGCTCACTACTTTTTCCATGACAGGCTGTTCTATATATCTAATTTAATAATAAAGCAAAACAAGCATTTTGCCCCCTACAAATAACAAACCACAAAAATAATCAACAAAACGGCAAATACTCAGATAAACCACACTTTTCTCACCCAAACCCCACCAACCCTCTCATTCCCCACCTTCCTCTTCCAACCCTTTCTTCCCCACCTACCCCCTCTTCCCTACATGGCATGCTTTTTGGAATACCAGCTACGAACGTACTAAAATAAACACCTATGAAAAATATTAAATTTCTAACGATGGTTTTTATGGCTGTAGCCATTTCATCGAGCACTTTCATCACCAGTGCGCAACAACAAGAATTAACGGAGCGCAGACAACGAACCTTTGACGCAGAAAAAATCAAGGAAAACAGACTAGAAAAACTAAAGACCGAACTCAACCTGACAGAGCAGCAGGAAGCAGAAGTAAAAGCCCTAATGGATGAGCGTCAAAAGGAAATGGAAAAGAACAAGACAGAACGCGAAGCGGCCATGAAGGCGATGCGGGAAAGGCATGAAGAACAGGTTCAAGCCGCCCAGGAACGTCAAAAAGCGCATGACGCAAAAATGAAAAACATTCTCACGCCCGAACAATATGTAAAATATGAACAGCTCAACAACGAGCAACGGGCAGAAATGAAAGAAAAAATGAAGGAACGCAGAAAAGACCGGATGGATGGAAGGAAAAACAAGATGGATAAAGCAAATGCTATTCAAGAATAAAGTCCTTAGCTGACAACTGCCTTTTGTGTTTCATTAAGCCGAAAAATGAGCTTCTTGATTGGAAACAACTGATGTTGTGAGGCACCAGAAAACAGTTTGAGCATTTTGAAGACAGGCCCAAAGCCTGTCTTCATTTTTTTGTACCTTTGTGGCGACTAATCATTGGTTCAATCATGCGGACAAAAGATACTTCACTCAGGAAGAAATTCGATTTTCTGATTATCGGTAGTGGCATTGCAGGCTTAAGCTTTGCGCTCAAAGTGGCCAAACACGGAAGTGTTTGCGTTATCAACAAGCAAAAACTGGACGATACCACCACTGTTTATGCCCAAGGAGGCATTTCATCGGTAACTTATCAGCCCGACGACTTCGAAAAACATGTCAACGACACCCTTATTGCCGGCGCTGGATTGTGCGATCCGGAAGTGGTGCGCAAAGTGGTGATCGAAGCCCCTGAGCAAATTCAGCAACTGATGGAATGGGGTACCCGCTTCGATAAGGACAAGGATGGAAAGTTTGACCTGCACCGCGAGGGCGGCCATTCAGAAAACCGCATATTACACCATAAAGACAATACCGGACACGAAATTCAGCGGGCACTAACCCATGCCGTTAAAAGCAATCCCGGGATTACTGTTCTAGAGGATCACTTTGCTGTGGAAATTATTACCCAACACCACCTGGGTGAAAAGGTGAACCGCTGGCGCAGAGACATTCAATGCTACGGTGCCTATGTGCTCAACCGACATTCCAACGCTGTGGAAACCATCCTGGCCAAAGTCACACTCATGGCCTCAGGTGGGGTGGGCGCCGTGTACCAGACGACCACCAACCCCACCTTCGCCACCGGCGATGGGATAGCCATGGTGTACAGAGCCAAGGGGATGGTCGAGCATATGGAATTTATTCAGTTTCATCCCACATCGCTCTACAACCCCAAAGAACGCCCGTCTTTCCTCATTACGGAAGCCATGCGCGGTTTTGGGGGCATTCTCAAGCGCAAAGACGGCCAAAAATTCATGCACAAATACGATGAGCGGGAAAACCTGGCACCTCGCGATATTGTGGCCCGTGCCATCGATAGCGAACTGAAAGCCACAGGCGATGAGTATGTCTATCTGGATATCACCCACCGCGATGCCGAAGAAATCAAGACCCATTTTCCCAATATCTACCAGAAATGCTTGTCACTGGGCATCGACATCACACGGGAAATGATTCCAGTGGTGCCTGCGGCCCACTATTCCTGCGGCGGCATTAAAGTCGATATGATCGGCCGCACCTCCATTCAGCGTCTCTATGCGGCCGGAGAGTGCAGCTCAACAGGCCTGCACGGCGCCAATAGACTGGCCTCCAATTCTTTGCTGGAGGCTGTGGTGTATTCCAACGCTGCCGCCCGCGATGCCGTTGAACAAATAAAAAATCTTAGCTTTTGCGACCGGGTGCCCGAGTGGAACGACGAGGGCACTTCCATTCCCGAAGAGATGGTGCTGATTACCCAAAGCCAGAAAGAATTGGAACAGATCATGAGCTATTACGTAGGCATTGTTCGTTCCAATCTGCGTTTAAAGCGAGCCATGGACCGACTTGAAATTCTATACCACGAAACAGAGAGCTTGTTTCAACGTTCAGTGGTTTCTGAGGAGCTTTGTGAACTTCGGAACACCGTACAGGTAGGGTACCTCATCATTAAAATGGCACAGCAACGACGTGAGAGTCGCGGCCTCCATTTCACTGCAGACTACCCCAACCAGCTTGAAACCACCTGAGTTTATTTGTAAAATTTATCGCCAGTATCTGGTTAAACCAATTACTCCATCTATGGGCAGGGTATTTATTGGTAATCTCCAGGGAATTTTAATCATCCTATTCAGATAATCTATCAATTTTTTCATTTTCGCTGTAACTTTGTTGTAGCTTTAGTTGTCTTATCAGAAACAGCAACGCATCAGGCATGACCGAAGAAGCATACAACCATTGTGTCGAACTGCACGCCGATAACCTTTATCGCTTCATCCTTAAGAATATAAAGGATGAAGATAAGGCGTCGGACATTGTACAAGATGCCTATGAAAAAATGTGGCGCTATAAAGACGGCGTGGACCCCGACAAAGCCAAAAGCTACCTGTTTACAACGGCCTACCATGTTTTGGTGGATACCGTAAAAAAAGACCAGAAGCAAGTCCCCTTTGAATTGCATACCCCAACAGACTATTATACCGACAGTCAGTATTCAGACCTCAACGAAATTCTGCACCGGGCCATTGAGCAGCTGCCGGCTGATCAAAAAATGGTGCTTATGCTGCGCGATTATGAAGGCTATTCGTACGAGGAGATCGAGAAAATTACCGGACTAACCGAAAGCCAGGTAAAAGTTTACATTTACCGGGCCAGGGTTTTTCTGAAAAAGTACATTGGTAAAATGGAGGTGGTATTATGAAAAAGCAACAAACACATATTAATAGGGACAACTACGAGGTTTGGTTCATCGACTATTTGGAAGGCCAACTCTCAGCTACAGAAAACGAGATCCTGCAAAAGTTCTTGTCAGACAATGCTGACCTAAGCATGGAATTGGAGAATTTAGCGGAAGTGACACTCGAAGCGCCTGCCAGTACCGAATTTCCTAATAAAGCATTGTTGAAAAAAGCTTCAGCGCCTTTTTCAGAACTCAGCGCTTACGACTATCAAATGGTGAAGGCTTTAGAGGAAGGTCTGCCTGCACCAAATCCTATTCATAGGTCATCAGCCATGGCTCAAAAAGATTGGGCCATGTACCAAAAAACAAGGCTGCAGGCTGCTGTCCTCAAATACCCCCACAAAAACAAGCTCAAACGCCAACGAATGGCTTTTATGCCTGCTGCGCTTAGAGCCATTGCCGCTGCCATTCTGTTGCTTATTCTTTTCAATGTGAAGGACGATATGCCTGTGCCTTACAATAGCGACAGCAACTTGGTGGCCGTCACCGAAACAACGCCTGCCATTGAACACACACCCACGCTCACGCACGCAGAGCCAGATATTCAAGTCAACCCTGAAATTATCACGGCACCAGATTTCGTGGCCACAGCTAACGCCATAACCCCAGATGAAACCATTGTAGAATCCACGTCGGGCACCACCGACGAAATACCGGCCACTTTACCTGGGCCTAAAATAGTCGCCCTACCCACACCCCATTTACCCAACAGTTATGAAACCGGACTGCGCTTAATGCTCCCAAAGTACGTGGAGAATCATCATTTAATGGCCAGTCTCACGAACCAACCCATGCCCCGCATGGCACAACCCGATACTAAAACTTTGCTGGATCGTACCACCGACCTCATCAAACAGGTAACCCCCTTCAATCTGACCTACAGCAAGGTATATGATGCAGATGGTGAGTTGGTGGCCATCAACCTAAGTGGCGATAACTTTGAAGTAGCCCAGAGAGTCCCCAAATGGTGGGGTGCCAAATAAGGTGTTTTATTCCAAATTCGCATTTACCCCAACAAGGGTTTCACCTCTTTTCCCATGAGTCGGATCGATTGTTTCACCTGCTCATGGGTTAGCCCGGCACTGTCCATCTGAAAAGTGACGCGCGAAATACCGCCCAGCGCTTCGCTGTGGCGTAGAATTTTTTCAGCCACCTCTTGGGGACTGCCCACCAGAAACGCTCCAGTGGGACCCGTCTGCGAATCAAAGCGGCTGCGGGTAACCGGCGGCCAGCCCCGCTCTTTTCCAATTTTGGTGAAGGCTTCCGCATAGCCCGGATAAAACTCATCCAGCGCCTTGTTGGTTTCTGTGGATACATAGCCCAGGGAATGCAAGCCCACCTTCAAGTCTTCCGGAGCAAAACCAGCCTGGGCACCGGCCTCCCGGTACTTGTCGATCAATGGCCGAAAGCGATGGGTTTCACCACCAATAACGGCCACCATCAAAGGCAAGCCCAAGGTGCCCGCCCGCACAAATGAGGCGGGCGTTCCACCAACCCCCAACCAAACGGGGATTTTTTTCTGAATGGGTCGCGGATAGATGGCCTGCTCATGCAGGGGTGCCCTGTATTTGCCCGACCAGGTCACGGTGCGGTTATCGCGTATTTTTAATAACAAGTCGAGCTTCTCTGTAAACAGTTCGTTGTAATCATCAAGACTATAACCGAACAACGGAAAAGCATCAATGAAAGAGCCCCTTCCTACCACCATTTCTGCCCGACCTTGAGAAACCAAGTCTAGCGTGGCAAACTCCTGAAACACCCGCACCGGATCATTGGCGCTTAAAACTGTTACGGCACTGCCCAGTTTAATGCGTTGGGTTCTGGCAGCGGCTGCTGCCAGAATAACAGCGTGGGCAGAGTCCATATACTCCTCCCGGTGATGCTCACCCATCCCAAAAAAGTCGAGCCCCACCTCATCGGCCAGCTGCATTCTTTCCAACAACTCATTTAATGCCTTCATGCTCTCCTCGGCCCGATTTTCCTCATTGCTCACATGCACCGCCGCAAAACTATCTATACCAATTTCCATATCACTATCCTCTCATTAAAATCATTTCAAAATCAAATATCATACTAAATCCTATAACTTCAAACTATAAAAATAGTTCAATCATTCCCGCTTCGCCGGACCTCAAGCCGCAGACGCAGTTCCGATTTATCGGAAGCGCTTCCCTACCTCCCGCCTTGCGGAATTCCACTACGCTCCACCTCCAACCCAACCAACCCTTCCCTCCCCATCAACCCTATCTACCCATCCCACCCAGTCAACCTTATCCAACCTTCCCACCCTATCTTCCATTCCCCTCTCTACCTAATAACCTCTTAACCTAATGACCTAAAAACCTCTTGACCTAATAACCTCTTGACCTAATGACCTAATAACCCATCCCTCCCTTCCCCCAAATATTATCGCCCCCCCTTGTAACTTTTCCACCCCCTCCCAAGTCCTATCAACAAAAGAGAACCGGAGCGCACAATCAAAAAACGCAAATAATAAATTAACCAAATAAATAACCATCTCATGCCAACAAAACATACCAACACCCGCAAGTACTTCCTGCTATTGGCAGCCTTTACACTATTAACGCTCACCATTTATGGACAGGAAGCTAAAGAAGTCCGCCAGGTAAAAGAATTGGTAACGGTAGAAGAAACTATCGACCGCACCCATGTTACCTTCCCCGGTGGTTCAGTAGAAGTCAACCACTTTAACGACACCATCACCCGCATTGCCGTCGGTCGAAGGAAGTTCGAGATTCTCGACGATTCAGAACAAGGCTCCACCAAAATCCGCATGGTTCACGAGCCCCGCAAAGATTTCAAAGGGCACTGGGCCGGCGTGGATTTAGGACTGAACAACTTCTTTTCCCAGCCATTTGACGCGTCATTGCCTCAGTCGTCCCGTTTTATGGACCTGAACACCGGTAAATCTGTGGCAGTAGGTATCAACTTTTTTCAGCAAAGCATCGGTCTCCAAAAAAACAACAATAAGGTGGGTTTGGTGACTGGTTTAGGACTGACCTTTAACAACTACCGACTGGATTCACAGTATATTCTTGGGCGTGATGAGGCAGGAAACACCAGTTACACCATAACCGACAGGGATGTGAAAAAGAATAAACTAACCACCACCTTCCTGACTGTTCCGCTTTTATTGGAGGCTCAGATTCCCACCGGACACAGCAACAAACCCTTCTTTATTAGTGGCGGCTTGTATAGTGGCTTCAAACTGCGCTCACACACCAAGGTGGTCTATTATGACGATGGTGGTAAAGAGAAAGAAAAATCAAGGGCCGATCTCAACGTCAACTCTTTTAAATATGGTGCCACCGTGCGCGTTGGCTACCGCTTTGTTAAGCTGTTTGCCACCTGCGACCTGAGCCAAATGTTTCAAAAAGATCAGGGACCGGAACTTTATCCATGGTCGGTGGGTTTGACCCTGGTTAACTTTTAAAAAACGCCATTAATAGTTACTTTCGACACAGAACACCTTTAAAAAAATCGGTCATGAATCCATTATTATTCTTTTTAATGTTATTCCCGCTCCTATTGCAAGCACCATCGGTCTTTGCACAGAGTTCCACAGAAACACAATGGGAACGAAAATGGGAAATGAAACCCGGCATCTTTCGCGTTCTGCTTGACGGAAAAGTGGGTATTATTGATGACAATGACCAGCTTTTGGTGCCCTGTCAGTTTGATCAGGTGTATGGCCTGGATGACGAAAATTACGTCAAAGTATTGAGCGATTTAAAGATTGGTCTTTACCATTTAGAGCGAGGCTTAATACTTCCGGCTGAGTACGACCAGATATGGCCCTTTGAAAATGGCTTGGCTAAGGTGCTAAAGAACAAGCGGGTAGGCTATGTCAATCTAGAAGGCGCTACCATAATACCCACCGAGTACAACCATATCTGGCCCCAAAAAGATGGTATCATTAAAGTGTTGCAAAACGGCAAAAGCGGGCTGTTGGACGCCGAAGGCAACCTCCTCTTACCGGTTGAATACCAACAGATATGGCCCTTCGAAAACAACAGAGCCAAGGTCCTTAAAAACGGGAAGATAGGCTTGATTGACAATAATGGTCGCGAAGTGATTCCGCCCATTTATGATCAAATCGGCGATTTTAAGGATGGCATTGCCATGGCCACCATGGGCAACGAAAGGGTATATATCAACAGCAATGGTCAACTAACCGGAGCCCCGGCCAAAGTTGTGCCCACAACACCAGAAACCTGGAGGACAAGCCCTGACCCGGATACCACGAAGACTCCTGACAGGCATCAGCCAGCCTTAAAAATTGGGCGTGAACAAGTTGACAACGGAGACAGCTATAGTCGTGAAATCACCATTGGGTCGTGGCCCGAGTGGCCGCAGAAAAAGAAACGCAAGCGCTTCGAAGGACATCTTTCTGGCATTAACATGGGCATCAATGGCTACTTTGATGAGGAAATGCAAGAAACCGTGCCAGCTGATTACAGTTTTATGAGCACCATTCATGAAAAATCCATCGAAGTAGGCGTTTATCCCGTGCAAAAAAACATTCGGTTGATTGGCAGTCATGTTGGACTGGTAACAGCCATTGGGCTAAAATACAACAACTATCGCTTCGACATTGACCAGATGAGCGATATCAACGAGGTAGCAAGGCCTTGGTTTCCCGGGTTGTCGGACGAAGCCCGCATCAGCAAATCAAAATTGACCACGCTTAACCTGAGTGTCCCACTGGTTTTTGAGGTGCAAATACCAGAAGGAAACGGCAACAACCGTCTCTATTTAAGTGGTGGCGTTGAAGGTAATTTACGAATTAAATCACATACCAAGCTGGTTTTCCGCGAGGACGGCAACCGCGACAAACGCAAAAAGAAAGACGATTTTGGGTTAAACGGACTGCGCTATAACTTCATCGCCCGTGCCGGATACAATGATTTTGGTATTTACGCCACCTACTCACCAGTATCCTTGTTTAAAAACAACCAGGGACCCGAATTGTATCCCTATTCGGTAGGCATATCGTTTAACTTTAACTAAAAATTATTAAACACTATCTGAACAATTATTCTCAATTATCGTTATTATAAGAAACAGTTATGCCAATGTCAATATTCATGGCATAAAAATTCGTTCAATTAATAACCTATTTATGTTAACAGTATGGGAAGAATAAATGTCTTCAGAACAAAGGAAATTAAGGAAGCCATTGAAGCCAGTCCGGCCAATGCGCAAACCATTATTGATGATGAGAAGGAGTTGGGGATCTGCGTGACGGATGAAAAAGGCAACTACGTACATGTTAACCAACGCTACAATGAAATTTACGGCTACGCGCCCGGAGAACTGAAAGGCAAAAGCTTTAAAATAGTGGTGCCGCCCGAAAACCACGACAAGCTGCAAACAGCCCACGATATGTTCATCAAAAATCAATATGAAATTGTTCGCTATTGGGAAGTGGTCAAAAAAGGAGGAGCACGCATTCAGATTCAAGCTGCAGCGGCCTTTTTCGACAATATTTTGGGCGCTAACGGCAAAGGACGCAAAGTCACTTTTGCCTATTACGAAGCATAATGAAATATGGAATTAAATAGAGAAGGCCCGATTGAAATCAATCGGGCCTTCTCTATTTAAATAAAAAGCCTTAATTTGGGGGATATAATTAAAAATCCTGCGCTATGTCCACCGACCTAAAAGAATTACTTATTATCCCAGACCGCCCTTTAGCTGAGGAGATTCAACGAGAAATGGAAGAAGCAGGTATATATTCCCTGCTACGATCCGACAACCCAGCAGCCTCAGTCATGTCCATCTACGGAGGTCCTTCCGTATCTGAGTCCATCACCATTTTGGTGCATGAGGACATGCATGATCGGGCCATCGGATTTATCCAGACTAGTCCCTATTGGGAGCTACTAAGCAGCGAATAAGAAAGCCTAAAAGGGACCAAAGTCTATTCTTTGCCTTTTCCTTCCAGTTTGTCAATCAAGTTGTATTTAGCTTGCCTGGTCAACCACCTTTCTCTGGCAAACTTCTGCATATCGGTTATGGTATCTTTCTCATCAACGATTTCCAGGCCAAGCAAGGTTTCGATGATATCTTCCATAGTTACAATACCGTCAACCCCTCCATATTCGTCAACAATAAGCGCAATATGCTCCTTTCTTTCCAACAGTTTTTACCAAAGGGTAGGTAACCACAATCATTGCCCTCAGTCCTGCTTGACCATCAAAAAGGACTGGGGCGTAGACAGCAGCACCGATTCCATGATAGAACATAAGAAAGAAACGACTAAAGCCAGTAATAAATAAACAATTAACGTTACCATTTTTTTCTTCAAATTTACAACTTGTTATGCTGCTGCTTACTTCCGTTCGCACTCCATTATACAAATAAAACGCCCCGGAATGCCCGGGCAGCGTAATAAGATTGAGCACCATTGTGATATACAAAAACTTGTCCGTACCGAAAATCCCCGAAAATGGCACCACCGGCTTCCCTGATATCTGGAGGGGTTAACAGCCAACTGGAGGTTTTGGTGTCGAAAGGTCCTACCTTTTGCAGAAATCGATACTGCTCCTCTGTTAAAACCTCAATGCCCATTTCCGCTGCCATGTCCAAAGCGGTATGGGCAGGCGGATGGTCCTTCCTGGATTCCAGTCCGGCCCGATCGTAACATACGCTTCTGCGTCCTTTGGGACTTTCAGCGGAACAATCCATAAAAATATATTCGCCCGACTTTTCATCAAAACCTACGACATCCGGTTCACCACCGGTACGCTGCATTTCATGGAGTGACCAAAGCTTTGGCGCATTCACCAGAAGTCTTTTAAGGATCAATTCCCAATCAAGATTAGGATGCCGCTTTGGATGGGCAGCAAACCGATCCTGCAGCACTTTAATCAATTCTACCTGCTGGGGTTCAGATAAAGTCCCATTTTTGTCCTTTCCTACCATGGTATAGTTATTTTGTAACTGGATTTTCATGGTCTTGTATTACGCGGTTGCCCTTGATCTTCCGCATCTTGGCCTCATTGATTTGTGACCACACAATCAACACCCCAAAAACAGCCAGGGTGTAGTAAACAAATACCGGGATGGGCACAGGATCACCACCCGCGTAGGAGTGCATACCTGCCAGGTAGTAATTAACGCCCAAATAGGTCATGATCACCGAACTAAAGGTCAGCATAGCGGCCGTGTTAAAGGCCAGCTGGCCTTTAAGGCCGGGGATCATGCGCATGTGCAGGACAAAGGCATACAAAACGATGGTGATGAGTGACCAGGTTTCTTTGGGATCCCAGCCCCAGTAACGGCCCCACGATTCGTTGGCCCAAACGCCACCAAGGAAGGAACCGATGGTCATGAGGTACAAACCGGCCGTTAAGGACATTTCATTGACAGAGGTCAGCTCTGTAATGGTGAGTTGCAGTCGCTCAAAGTTGCGCGCATTGCGCAAAATCACAATTAGCAGACTCAGAAATCCCAGCAAAGCGCCTAAGGCCAAAAATCCATACCCGGCAGTAATGATGGAAACATGCAGGGTAAGCCAATACGACTGTAACACAGGCACCAGATTGGTGATTTGTGGATTCATCCAGCTCAGGTGGGCAATCATCAGCACCAAACCCGTAAACAATCCGGAAATGGGAAGTATCATGGTGCTTTTGCGCACAAAAACAAAGGCAGCGAATAGGATCGTCCACCCGATAAATATCATCGACTCATAGCCATTGCTCCAGGGCGCATGACCGCCCAATACCCAGCGTAAAGCCATTCCAAAAGTGTAATAGATAAAGCCGCCCAACAGCAAAACAAAGCCAATGCGCATCACCCATTTAAAATCCAGACGCGGTTTCAGCAAAGAAACAAATTGAAACAAGAGCAATAGGGCACCAATTCCAAAAAAATAAGTGGATAACCACAGGAAAATACTCAGTCGATTATACAGCAGCTCCAAATTCAATAGCGTATCAGAAGGCAGCAACGCTTCAGAATGGCTCTCCTGATAATCCCGGATTTTCACCAGTTGCGCAGAAGCCCTTTCCTGCTCCCCCATGCGCACCGCATCGATGAACTCGCGCAAAGCCCCGGTAACAAAAAGACTGTCGGCCGTGGACAATGTTTGCGGTTGTGAAGTGGGTGTGTACCACGGCAACATTAGATCCTGGGAAGATGGAAAAATGCGGTGCAGCTGACCCAGTTGCGTAACATAAAAAACGTTGACCTGCTCATCGATTTTGATCAGCTCCTGTTCCATCTTGTTGCGCTCTGCCGGACTCTTGCGATGGGCGGCATCCACCATCTGGTGGAGTCGGTAGTGGCGGTTGGCATCAAAAAAATCGACAAAAGCAGCTTTCTTATCTGTGACCCCTAAAATTTCCCTTAGCTGAGGATTTTTAACTGTAATCAGTGGCGTTGTTTGCCACTCGCCAGGATGCGTGAAAAAACCCAAAACCATCTGATCGGCCGTCATCCCCTGAAAACTGTGGTGTTTAACCAATTTAAGAGCGATCTCCTGGTGCAAAGAATTGAGCGGTTTAATACGCCCCCCCCTGTCCTGTACCCAAATGGATCCAAATTCGGCGGACAATGCCTTATCTGGTACTGGCGGTGCTTGACTCGCTGCACCTTGCGCCGCACCCAACATCAAAAACAACAACATCACCGAAACTATACTTTTTCGCTTTCGATGGGTGCGATCTACCTGATGCATCAAGGCTCTGAAGCGCGTACCCGGTGCGAACAAAGCCCAAAACATACTCAGGGTCATCAAAAAATACCCTAGGTAAGTCACAATGGTCCCGGTACCATCGTGGTTGACCGATAGCACAGTGCCCTTCTCATCCTGGTCATAAGAGCTCTGGTACAGTCGGTATCCTTTGTAATTAAGAATGTTATTCATGAACACCGAGTGATTTTCCTCCACAGCATTGGCTGCATCAAATAGCGTCACCTCACTTTTATAACCTGAGGGACTCTCAGAACCGGGATACCTGTCCAGGATAAAACGATTCAGGCGCACACTAAAGGGCAGTTCAATGGGCTTGGCGCCAAACCGTGCCCGAAAGCGGCCACCCGGCAACTCGAGCACGGCCGCATCGCCTATGGCGTTGCGGTTACCCTGCACCATCAAGTGCTGCGTTTCTCCTTTGTGGACTACCTCCAAAACCAACTTCTCGTCCTTAAAAGCAATACTTCTGACTTTAAGTTTTTCATCTCCTGCCCTCAAAGTGGCCTTGAAGGCATGCGGCGTAGCAGGTGAAAGATAGGCCGGCACCGAAATCAGATCCGTTTCCTCACCCGATTGCCACTCGGCGGTAACATGCGGATCATAAGAAAACATGATGTTTTCCGTCTCCCCTTCCCGAATGTGCAACAAGCCCTCATAACCAATATAGCGCGTAATAGCAGCGCCTGCCAATATGATGAAAAAAGACAGGTGAAACAGCAAGACTGAAATCTTTTCCTTGCGCCACATTTTAAAGCTGAAAATATTACCCAGCATATTAATGGCCAGCAAAAGCATGATCAACTCAAACCACCATGCATTGTAAACCAAAAACTTGGCGGCGGGCGTGCCGTAGTCGTTTTCAACAAAAGTGGCCATGGCCATGGCAGCCGCCCAAATAATAAATAAACCACCCATCATCCATGGGGCTGAGAGAATTTTAACAATTTGCTTCATATGCGAAAAAATATAGCGTCAACGAAAGAATGTAAATATATAACTTCTTCGCGAAAAGCCTAAATTTGACGCATTGACAAATATTTTGTTTTTTTGCAGGCGTTATCCAACTAAAACTAAACCGAAAAAACTCATGCAACGATCTTTATTAGTATTCATCGCCTTGGTTATGAGCATATTTACCTATGCTCAGGACGAAAAACCTTTTGAAATTTCCCTTCATGGCTTCATAGCTGTTGATGCCGCTTACAACACCCGCGCCAGTGTTCAGGCCCGCAACCATCACATCTATCTGTATCCCTTGCCAGAGCGTTTGGATGCAACAACAGGTAAAGACCTCAACGACCGGGGCCGATATGACATGGATGCGGCACACTCACGTTTTGGACTGCATATTAAAGGCCCCACCATCAATGGCATATCTGTTTTTGGTCTATTGGAAGCCGATTTTTTGGGCGATGACCGCGTGACAGACTCCGATTTCAGATTGCGGCATGCCTATATTAGGCTGGGTTTCAAAGACTTTAGCTTTGTGGCTGGACAAACATGGCATCCCTTTTTTATTCCCGAGAACTTTCCACAGATGGTCAATACTGGCGTGGGGGTGCCCATGCACCCCCTTAGCAGAAACCCTCAGTTCCGTTTCAATTGGCATCTGCAAGACAATGTAGAACTATCGGCCACCTTTCTGGAACAGAACAATTTCCGAAATGCAGGATTCCCTTCCGGGAGTGAAGATGCAGGTGTACCCGAAGTCGTGTTGCAAGCCAAAGTTGGAGGCACCGGTCCTGCATGGGCTTCCCTATCGGCCGGTTACAAGCGCCTCGCCATTCCTGAAGCCCTGGATCCCCAGAAAGTCCGCCCCGAAGTCGGCAGCTTTCACTACCAGGCCACCCTCCGCTATAGACTGCCGATGCTGACCTACCGCATGGGGGCTTTGTATGGCCAGAACAGTTCAGACCTGGTAATTCCCGGTGGTGTTGGCCGAGTTGTTAACACACCAGATTCAGATCCGGAATTCAAACCTTTGGCATCTGCCACGCTTTGGATAGATATCAACAGCACCTATAAAACCTGGGATCCTGGATTTTTTGCCGGCTATTTGAAGGCCATGGGTGCCACTGAGGAAGTTACAGTTATTCCCACGCTTTCTATGCACCCCGATGTAACCGAGGTGGTAGCCATTGCCCCCCGCTTAAAGTACCACATTGGCACACACACATGGATAGGAGCCGAGTATATGTGGACACAAGCCGCGTGGGCCAAAAAAACAGTGACGACAACTGAAACGGAAACCATCACAATAACCTCTTATGACAGTTATGGCGCACCCGCTGATGTGAAGAACTATACCAACCATCGTTTGTTATTATCTTTGAGATATCATTTTTAGCAAACGAAAAAGTGTTTCCATCATGCGTAAATTTTTAGCCGTTGCAGCTGTATTGGCCATTATTGCAGGGTTTGCAATGGTGCATAGTTCCAATCTTATAATAGAGAGAACCAGCATTGGGTTAATGGGCTTCGGTACCGGCTATCTCATTTATTTACTGGTAGTCACCCGCCCCAAGCGGGGCGAGACCAAAGAGTAATACCCGGCATAACAAACTATTAAAATGCTCAATAAAGAAGAATCGAAACAGGCCAGACTGGAATTTTGGCAACGCCTGACCAGCAAAACCCGGCGACTGCCGGGTCAAAAGGGGCGTAAAAGATTCTGGATCTTTGAAAATACCGGTATTAAGGGCTTGGATTTGCGCTTTGATGTAGACCGCGAAAAAGCGCGGGTAGCATTGGAGATCAACAGCAATAGCGAGGACCGCCGGCTCATGCTTTACGAAAAGCTGGAAGCTGCCAAATCGGTCTTCGAAGCAGCCTTTGGCGAACCCCTTATTTGGGATTTTGCCTACGAAAAGCCCACCGGCGAAAGCGTTTGTCGCGTTTATGTAGAAACACCCGGAGACATTCTCAATGAAGCGCTTTGGTCAGATATGCTGTTTTTCCTTATCGACCGCATGATAAAAATGGAAACGGCCTTTCTGGAAGTGAAGGATTATATGCAAGCAAACATTAACGAATAAATACCAATGTCACAAAGAGTATTTCCCGCTGAGTGGGCGCCTCAAAGCGCGGTTTTGCTGGCCTGGCCGCATCCTGAAACCGATTGGGCCCACATGCTGCCCGAGGTGCAAGCCTGCTTCCATGAGATAGTGACTACCATTGCCCGCTTTGAAGAGGTTATTCTTCTGGTCCCGGATGCTGCAACGGCCTCTGTCTTGCGCACACAGTTTTCCGATAATGTAAAATTTCAGGTAATAGCTACGAACGATACCTGGGCACGTGATTTTGGCCCCATTACCATTGAAGAAAATGGCCGGTGGTCGGTACTCGACTTTAAATTCAACGGCTGGGGCTTAAAATTTGCGGCCGACAAAGACAACCTGGTCACCCGCCAACTGATCGACTCCGGACTTATAGCACTCGACATCCTTTACCAAAATCGCCTCAACTTTGTGCTGGAAGGCGGCGCATTGGAGAGCGACGGAGCAGGCACCTTGCTGACGACCGCTGAATGCCTTTTGTCGCCCAACCGCAACGGACAATGGGATAAGGCACAAATTGAGACTTATTTGAAAGAAGCCCTGGGTGTGAAGCGCGTTTTGTGGCTCAATAACGGATACTTGTCGGGCGACGATACCGACAGCCACATCGACACGTTGGCCCGCTTCTGCAATAAGGAGACCATTGCCTATGTGCAGTGCACCGATCCAGACGATGAGCACTACAGCGCCCTTCAAGCCATGGAGGCAGAACTTCAAACCTTTGTTACCGAAGAGGGAAATCCCTATACCCTAGTGCCCTTACCCATGGCCGATGAAGTGGTTTTCGAAGGAGATCGCTTGCCTGCCACCTACGCCAATTTCCTGATCATCAACGACGCGGTATTGGTGCCGACATATGTTAGTCCCCAAGATGAGCTGGCTCTGGCCCAACTGCAAAAGGCCTTTCCTCAGCACCAAATCATCGGCATCAATTGCCTGCCCCTCATCAAGCAGCACGGCTCCTTGCATTGCGTTACCATGCAGCTGCCAAAAGGCGTGACTAACTGATTAGCAATAACTTATTTTATAGAACATTACTGCTTATTACCACTTAATAAGCAGATGATTGGCTATATTTGTGATGTTAGTAAAAAGATTTCATCAACCATGAAAAACATACGCACAGCACTTATACAACAAAGCAATGGCGCTGATACCAACGCCAACCTCCTAAAACTGGAGCATAACATTCGCCAGGCAGCCCAACAGGGCGCACATCTGGTGGTGCTTCAGGAGCTGCACAACAGCCTCTACTTTTGTCAGACCGAAGACACTTCAATATTTGATTTGGCAGAAACCATTCCGGGACCCTCGACCGAACGCTTTGGCCAACTGGCCAAAGAACTGGGGGTGGTTATCGTGACTTCCTTATTTGAAAAGCGCGCACCAGGCCTTTACCACAACACAGCCATCGTATTTGAAAAGGATGGTTCCATAGCTGGCAAGTACCGCAAAATGCACATCCCCGATGACCCGGCCTATTACGAAAAATTTTATTTTACGCCAGGTGATATGGGCTTTGAGCCGATAGCCACATCGCTAGGAAAGCTGGGTGTATTGGTGTGCTGGGACCAATGGTACCCCGAAGCGGCACGCCTCATGGCGCTCCGCGGTGCCGATCTGCTGATTTATCCCACCGCCATCGGTTGGGAGAGCTCCGACAGTGACGATGAAAAAGAGCGCCAGAAAGATGCCTGGATCATCAGTCAGCGTGCCCATGCCGTAGCCAACGGACTGCCAGTGGTCTCCGTCAACCGTGTGGGACATGAACCGGATCCCTCCGGCGTAACCAACGGCATCCAGTTCTGGGGCAATAGTTTTGTAGCAGGTCCCCAGGGCGAATTTTTACAGCAGGCCGGCAACAGTGACGAAGCCCTTTTGATAGTAGATATTGACCTCAAAAGATCCGAGTCCGTAAGGCGCATCTGGCCCTTTTTGCGCGACCGCCGCATCGATGCCTATGACAACATCACCAAGCGCTACATCGATTAAAAAAACAACATGATAAAACTGATTATAACCGACATGGACGGCACGCTGTTGAGCGACAAAAAGGAGATTGATCCTTCTTTTTGGGGCATGCACCAGCAACTGATGGATAGAGGCATTGTGTTTTCGGTGGCCAGTGGGCGACAAATTTATAGTCTGGAAGCCACCTTTGCCGACATTAAACAAGGCACCCTTTTTATTGCAGAGAATGGAACTTACGTCCGCTACAACGGCGAAGACGTGTATCTAAACAGTCTGGATACCACCTATCTTCCCCAAATCATAGAAACTGCACGTCAGCTCGAAGGAGCAGAGATCGTGCTTTGCTGCAAGAATTCGGCCTATGTGGAACAATCAGACCCTGCTTTTGTGAAGGAAATAGGCAAATACTACCACCACCTGGAAGTGGTGGATGACCTGAACAAAGTTGAAGATACTGCCCTTAAAGTGGCCATTTACCACGTGATAGGTGCCGAGAACAGAATATATCCGGCGTTCAGCGCCTTTAAGAACGCTTACAACCTTACCATATCAGGGCCCGAATGGTTGGACATCACCAACATCACAGCCAATAAAGGCACTGCCGTAGAGCGGGCACAGAAAAAATTGGGCATTTTAAAAGAAGAAACCATGGCTTTTGGAGATTTCCTGAACGACATGGAGATGATGCAGGCAGTTGGTCACAGTTTTGCCATGAAAAATGCCCACCCGGACATCATAAAAGTTTCGCGCTATGTGACGGAAAAGGACAATAACAACAATGGTGTTGTAGACACCATTCAAAAAAAAATAATCCAAATTTAGTTACCGGTTCCAGGGAATCATGTACTCCAGAACATAAGAAAAGCCGGCATTCAGCCGGTTATCCCCGCTCCCAAAACCCGGGACAATATAAGGCTCCAAAAGACTGGTATTATTATTGGCTACTTTCACGCGGATGTGTAAATTCCAACTCAGATAGAAATTCTTAAACAATTCGGCCCGCGGGCCTGCGGATAATTCAACCCAGTGGGTATTAATGGTATTGGCCCCCATCCTGCCTGAGTAATCGTCCCAGTAACCGTTTTCCACAAAATAATAAGAGGCCACCTGCTCCTGCAAAGCAAAACCATACTGCAAACCAATCAAGAGATTGTCATTGCTCCCTTCCTTTCTTTCCGGCAAAACATCCAACTCAGCCCCTAAGCGAATAAAAGTCCCATTGGAATCGTAATGATATGCCGTTTTCTCAAAATTGACATTTTCAAAACCTGCTTCGCCAATGAAAAACAAATTCTCTTTGAGGTTGATGCGCGTCAAAAAAGAAAAACCTGTACGGTCAGTGTCGAACAGCTTATTGATAGGACCCGCCAAATTAACCCCCAAAGTAAATCCGCGCGATGTTTCCATGCGTTCCTGAACCAATTGTGGACGTACAGAAATGCTCACCAACAACAGCGTACTAATAAATATATATCTTAACATTTTCAAAATTTTCGCCATAATTAACTGCTTTGACATCAATCGCCACCGAATCAACAAAAACCCTCGTAAACCAAACACTGTCAAGGGTAAAGTTAAAAGTAAATCCACATTCTCTCGAAATATAAATCATCTCTTTGGAGTGACTGAACCAAAGCGTATCTATTAAACTGTTGTTATCAATAACAAAAATGGTGGTATCGTTGTTAAAAGACAGCGGAAGAAACATGCTTTGAAAGGTTTCCCGAGCATAGATAGAGTCCCTTTGGGGATTAACACCATAAACAGAACTGTTCTGCAGCGCAGTATCCTTATCCACACTTGCCCGGCCGCTGTAAAATCCCGTCTGCACAGCATGCTGATTAGATAAGCAAATCTGATCCTGGGTACACGCCGCAGGCAAAAGCAACAGGATACCAAAGATGATATAAATTAGGTTCTTACAAAGTTTCATGACAAAGTATTAAAAAGAGTCTGGCCATCAACGACTATACAAAAGTAAAAATAAATCAGAGATGACACTGGTTATCTTCAGCAAAAGAGAGGCCAAAAAGGTTAGCTACACAAATACAGTCCATGCGTACGAAAACGGACACTTGTATGTACTAAAACGAACACTTAATTCAACCTCCCATATAAATGCAATAACTCCAATATTATAAGTATCAAACCATTTTGACTTTTGGTTCAAATTTTGTTAAATTGTCGCTGTTTTATGAAATTTCCTAACAAATTCATCACTTACAGTATAAATATCCTTATTACAATTCTAATCTAAAAATTATGTCGCATTTGAAAAAGATCCTGATTGCCTCAATGATGGCCTTAATGAGTACCGCGCTCTTATCTGCCGGCTCAGGCGAAATTACCTTTTCGGAGTTTACTCTTGATAACGGCTTACACGTTATTCTGCATGAAGACAACTCCACACCTATTGTAACCGTAGCGGTAATGTACAATGTGGGTTCCAAGCATGAGCAACCCAACCGGACCGGTTTTGCCCACTTTTTTGAACACCTGATGTTCGAAGGCACCAAAAACATTCCCCGTGGTGAATATGCCAAGTTTGTAGAACGCGCAGGCGGTGAGCTGAACGCCAACACATCGGCCGACCGCACCTATTACTACCAAACACTTCCCTCCAACCAGCTCGAATTGGGCTTGTGGCTGGAGTCGGAAAGAATGTTGCATGCCTCGGTGGACTCCGTGGGCATTGCCACCCAAAAACAAGTGGTTATTGAAGAGAAAAAACAGAGCTACGACAACCGTCCCTATGGCACCATTCTTATTGAAACCATGAAAAGGGCTTTCAGCGAACATCCTTACCGCTGGACCACCATTGGTGATCCCGAGCACATCATGGCTGCTAAAGACGAGGAGTTTGAGACTTTCTATAAAACCTTTTACGTGCCCAATAATGCCGTATTGGTCGTGGCCGGCGACATCAACAAAGAGCAAGCCAAATTGCTGGTCGAGAAGTACTATGCCGATATACCAACCGGCAGTGCCGACCTGTACCGTCACAACATCGTTGAGCCACCTTTGGGTACCGAAGTGAGAGACACCATTTTTGACAATATTCAGGTGCCCTTGGTCCTCCAGGCCTACCGCACCCCAGCCATGAATACCCGTGACTATTTTGCCATCGACATGTTGGGTACACTTTTATCGGGCGGACAAAGTTCACGTCTTTACCGCGAGTTGGTTGATAACAAACAAATGGCACTTCAAGTGGGTTCTTTCCCCATTCCCTTCAACGAGCCGGCTGTTAACCTCACCTATGCTTTCTCCAACATGGGTGTTGACCCACAGGAGTTGGAAGCAGCCATGGATATAGAAATTGAAATAGTGAGGAATACATTGATTCCTGAGAAGGAATTTCAGAAGCTGAAAAATCAGTACGAGAACCAAATCATAGGTGGCAACTATAAGATTGCCGAAAGAGCACACAATTTAGCCACTGCCCATACTTACTTTGGCGATGCTTCTCTCATCAACAAAGAGTTGGAGCATTACATGGCCGTTACCCGTGAAGACATACAGCGCGTGGCTCAGCAGTACTTCATCCCCGAAAACAGGGTGGTGCTTTACTATCTGCCTAAGCAAAATTAAGGAACCTGAATTTTAACCTAAAAAAGATAGGGCTAGCCCCCTTTTAATAAAAAGATACAATGAGACATGTAATTTCAACACTATTGCTTTGCCTGTTTACCACAGGACTGATGGCACAATTGGACAGAAGCACACCACCTGAGGCAGCCCCTGCCCCGCAAATCAACATCGGTGAATATAAGAAGTTCACATTGAAAAATGGACTACGGGTTTTTGTGGTCGAAGACCACAAACTCCCCATGGTGGCTTACAGCCTGACGCTGGACGTTGACCCTGTTTTCGAAGGAGACGCCGCTGGTTACGTTTCCCTGGCCGGCGATCTCATGCGCTCAGGAACCACTACCCGCAAAAAGGCTGAAATCGATGAATCCATCGATTTCATTGGTGCTACACTCAGCACTTATTCCAAGGGCATTTATGGCCGGTCGCTGAAAAAACACAATGAAACCTTGTTGACCCTGATGGCCGATGTGCTGCTGAACCCCACCTTCCCACAGGAAGAACTGGAAAAAAGCCTCAAGCAGATGGAAACAGGCATTCAGGCACAAAAAAATGAGCCCGCAGCCATTGCCAACAACATTGCTTCGGTGCTGCGCTACGGACAAGCAGATCCGTATGGCGAAGTGGTTTCGGAAGAGCACCTGGCCAACATCACCACCGACCACCTAAAAACCTATCACAAGACCTATTTCAGGCCCAATGCTGCCTACCTTGTTATTGTGGGCGACATCAACTTGAAAGAGGCCAAAAAACAAGCTAAAAAGTATTTTGGCAAATGGGAAAAAGCAGCAGTACCCAATCACCAATATACCAACTGGCCTGCTTACCAAGCGCCCAAAGTGGCCATCGCCAACCGCGACGGTGCCAACCAGTCGACCATCATGGTGACACACACCATCCCCATGACACCTGGTCACCCCAATGCCATTAAAGCTTCAGTAATGAACCAGGTTTTGGGTGGCGGTTCCTTCAACACCCGTTTGTTTCAAAACTTGCGGGAGGACAAGGCCTATACTTACGGCGCCTATTCACGCCTGAGTTCCGACAAGCGCATTGGTTACTTCTCGGCTTCGGCGCAGGTTCGGACTTCGGTGACCGACAGCGCTGTGAATGAAATATTGTACGAGATGGAGCGCATGCAAACAGAGCTGGTGCCTGCAGATGACCTGGAACTCATCAAAAACATGATGACCGGAAGCTTTTCCCGCTCACTGGAGGATCCGCAGACCATTGCCAACTTTGCGCTAAACATTGAGCGCTATAACTTGCCGGCCGACTACTACCGCACCTACCTCGAAAAAGTGGCGGCCGTAAGTGCTGAAGATGTAATGGCCATGGCCAAAGAATACCTAAAGCCTGAACAAGCCATTATTCTGGCGGTTGGTGAAGCCGATAAAATTGAAGAGGTAATGCGTGGCTTTTCACCAGCAGGCGAAGTAACCCGTTACGACTTTTATGGAAATAAAGTTAGCGGTGCCGTTGAAGTCACAGATGTTACAGCTGAAGAAATCATTCAACGTTACATCAACGCCATTGGCGGACTGGAAGCCATTCAGGACATAGAGGATGTGACCACCAGTGCCACGGCCTCTATTCAGGGCATGGAGTTCAATATGGTAACCAAGCAGAAGGCTCCCAACAAGCTTTTGGTGGAGACCATGATGGGCCATAACGTTGTTTCAAAACAAGTATTCAATGGTGAAAAAGGCAAAGTGACCTCACCCATGGGCGAGCAGGAACTGGAAGGTGAAATGCTGGAACAGATGAAAGAGGGATCGGTCATTATCGCCGAAACGAACTTCCTCAACGAGGGTTTTACCATCGAATTGCAGGGCGTTGAAACCATCGACAACCGCGAATGCTACAAACTCATCGTTACCCGTCCGTCCGGCAACGAATCAACGGCCTACTACGGAGTGGCCGACGGCCTAAAGTACCGTGAAGTAAGCTCAACCCCTCAAGGCAATATGGTCACCAACATGAAAGCCTATGAAGAGGTAGATGGCTATATGTTTCCTAAAGCTATTAGTCAATCTGTGGGACCACAAACTTTCGAGGTAACCATCAACAGCATCGAAATCAATACCGGTCTGGGTGATGAATTGTTTGAGGAATAAGCATCCTGAGCGAAAAAGTTCACAGAATTTAGGGGGGCTGTCTGCAAAGACAAGCCCCCTTTTTTCTACCACATATAAGGTTCAGGCAGATAAAGTGAACCTCAATCAAATATCCACGATACAGCACCTCCCTTAAGCAATAATGCAATTGACGAAATGAAACTAAAATTAGATAATAACCTTTAAATTTATACAATACGGTATTGAAAAATGATATTATTTAATATTTTTGACACTAATAGTAACAAACTAGCAATGCCGTATGACTATCTATTACATTTTTACTTCCCTACTATTATTTGGCACAGGTTATCTCATTTCCAAAAAAATCCACCACCAACCATCACCAGGTCCGGTTGATTCTGAGTCTACCCTTCCGATCATAGCAAGGGCTGAAAATTTGGACACGGGCATGTCAACTAAAGAGATGGAAAGGCTCTCAATTGTGGCCAAACAGACAGAAAATGCCATCATGATTATGGATGCAGACGGTCACATAGAGTGGGTTAATGAGGGATTTACCAGGATGTATGGTTACACTTACGAAGAATTTACACAAGCTCTGGGCAATCATATCAGACAGACCAGTTTTAGCGAGGCCATTGAAGAACGCCTTTACAAGGTTCAGAAATTGAGGCAGCCCGTCTTTTATGAAGCATTAAATATAACGAAAGATGGCAAAAGCATTTGGACGCATACCTCCCTAACTCCCATATTTAATGATGCAGGAGAACTGACCTACTTGGCGGCCATCGACTCAGACATCAGTCGCAGAAAAGAAAGCAGTGATGTTTTGCTTCAAACAATCCATCAATTATCAGTTAGCATCAACGAACTGTCTGGAAAGCAGCAACACCTCATCAATGAAACAACCAATATGATGGAAAGTGTCAACAATGCAGGGGAGCTCCTGGCAGAAACAACTTCCATCACCAGGTTTATAAAAGATATATCCGATAAAATAAAAATTCTGGGGTTAAACGCCTCTATCGAATCTGCTAATTTCAACTTTTCCGGTGTCAAGAATAGTAACGACACAAATGGATTCAGAGTCATTTCCAATGAAATCATTCAACTCTCTGAAGTTTCTAAAAAGCAGACCAATAGAATTACCGACACCATGCAACATCTCGAAACTTCATTCAGCCATCTGCATAAGAACAAAGAATCGTTCAACCATTTCTCAGACTCCTTTTTTTCCACACTCAGTGAAGTGAGAAAGGAGTTGGTCCGCGTAGAGCAAGTCGCTGAACGATTGAACACCTGAAGACGCTATTACTTTTAAAAAAACAACTCCAACAATAAGAAAAGGTAAGGCCATCACAATTTACAAGAAAGGGGACCTCTTTAAAAAGAAAGTCCCCAAATAACAATTGCCCAATAAGCTATAAAAGGTTGGCATATAATTAATTCAGCTCAACAGTTCACTGAACAATAATCAACGAATAACTTTTCTTTCCTTTTTGTACCAAAAGGTATTTGTTGTTTAGCAAGGACGCACTGTTCACCACCTCTTCGTGACTGCTCACTTTTTCCTTATTGATGCTGACACCACCCCCTGCGATAGTTCTGCGGGCTTCGCCCTTTGAGGGAAACACAGCCGCCAGTTCACTCACCAGGTCAACCACGTTGGCCCCGGCATCCAGAGCAGTTCGGGGCACTTCAAAGACGGGTACGCCTTCAAAAACCGACAATAAAGTCTTCTCGTCCATTTTGCGCAAGGTATCAGTCGCCCCTTTGCCAAATAAAATCTGTGATGCTTCCACGGCAAAGTCGTAGGCCTCCCTGCCATGTACCATTACCGTCACCTCTTCGGCCAGTCGCTTTTGCAGCAAGCGTGCATGGGGGGCAGTGGCGTGCTCAGCCACCAGTGCTGCCACCTCATCCTTAGCAATCAGCGTAAAAATTTTAATGTACTTCTCAGCATCTGCATCGGAAGTATTTAGCCAAAACTGAAAGAACTGGTACGGACTGGTGCGATCAGGATCCAGCCAGATATTGCCCGTCTCCGTCTTTCCAAATTTACCGCCATCGGCTTTGGTAATCAGCGGACAGGTCAATGCGAAAGCTTCTCCACCTGCCACACGACGAATGAGCTCCGTACCCGTGGTTATATTGCCCCACTGATCGGATCCACCCATTTGTAGTTGGCAATTGTGGCTCTGGAACAGGTGCAAAAAGTCATAGCCCTGCACCAACTGGTAGGTAAATTCCGTAAAAGAAAGTCCCTGGCTGGATTCACCACTGATGCGCTTCTTCACCGAATCCTTCGACATCATATAATTAACCGTGATGTGCTTGCCAATATCCCGGATAAATGAAAGAAAAGAAAACTCCTTCATCCAGTCATAGTTATTCACCATCAAGGCTTTATTGTCCACCTCTCCATAAAAGTCCAGAAACTGGCTCAACTGCTTTTTGATGCTCTCCTGATTGTGGCGCAAGGTAGGCTCGTCGAGCAAATTGCGCTCGGCCGATTTCATCGAAGGGTCACCAATCATGCCAGTTGCCCCACCCACCAAAACAATGGGTCTGTGACCAGCTACCTGAAAATGCTTCAACATCATCACACTCACCAGGTGCCCAATGTGCAGAGAATCGGCCGTGGGGTCAATTCCTACATAGGCCGAAGCCATGCCCTGCTTCAAAAGCTCCTCGGTGCCGGGCATGATATCGTGAATCATACCCCGCCATTTAAGTTCCTCAACAAAATTCATGGAAATATATTTTCTTAATTAATGATCAATCCATTATGCGGCCGCAAAGATATAAAAAACAAATTTTACCGCACTGCCATTCAGGTAATAACCGGAGGAGGAATGGTCTCTTCATCCCAAACCGGAACTAAATGGTCGAATTTGATGTGGAAGAGCCCCATGGT
>DHVH01000329.1 GCA_002412555.1 Marinilabiliaceae bacterium UBA5213
TACTTAAGTATATTATTAGCATTTTCTTTTATTGCGTCTTCTTCACAAAATTTGCATAAAGCAGACAATATTGATTTATCCAATAAAGCAGTATTGTGTATGTATCAGGATGAAAATGGTTTCTTATGGGTTGGAACCTATGATGGATTAAATCTCTTTAACAGCAAAAACGTATTTGTATATCGTTTTGATTTGCAGACAGAAAAGTCCCTAAGTAGTAATATTATCCATAAAATAACACCAGCCGAAAGCGATTACATTTGGGTTTCAACCTTTTTAGGGTTAAACAAATTTTCATTAAAGAATCGGGAAGTAACAGAATCCTATCCTGAATGTCCGGAGGCAAAATTAATTGCTTCTGATCGGTTGGGAAATACCTGTGTTATTGTCAACGATAATGAATTTCAGTACTACACTCCTGCGGAAAAAAAGTTTCATCAAATTGAACTTTCTGGCATTAAGATCAATGAGATTCTAACAATCGGATCAAGGGATATTAACACCTTTTTCCTGCTTTTAACAAATGGAAACCTCCTAATTGTTGAGATTCAAAATGTTAATGGAAACTATGAAGGAATAGTTACGAAGGATGCTGCGCATAAGTATGAAATTATTTTTGGATCATGTGATCGAGATAAGCTTTATTGGATTGATAAGAATGGTTGGCTTTATGTGCACAATTTATTGAAAAGCCAGACTATTTTTGTCAGAGACATCAGTCAGTTAATTGAGAAATACGGAACAATTGCACAAATAACCTCTTTTAGGAATGATATCTATTTAGCATTTAAGAGTAATGGTGTATTAAAACTGGTCAGGAACAAGCAGTTTTATCCGCAAAATGTGAATATGGAAATAGGTGTTTTCTCGTTGTTGCGAGATCAGCATCAGGATATTCTTTGGATTGGTACAGATGGTCAGGGTTTGCAAATGTATTATGACAAACCAGATCAATTCCAAAACATCAAACTTGATCAACTGCCATTAAACCTTCAAAAACCCGTCCGTGCCATTTATGCAGAAGACAACTCTTTGTGGATAGGAACAAAAGGAGGAGGGATTGTTAGTGTAAACAACTATAATCATGCATACAATGGTATGTTACCTTCTGATCAAGTAAAGTCTTTTACCACAAATGAGGGACTGTCTAATAATCAGGTGTTTTCATTACAAAAGAGTACTTATAAAAACCTGCTGTGGATAGGTACAGAAGGACCGGGTATTTCTTATTGTTTAATGGATAATGACCAAATCATTACACCTGCCGGGGTTGAAAACAGGAAAATTGAAAAAGTTCATTCCATTTGCGAAATGAATGACAGCACTCTATACGTTGCGACTGCAGGTGCAGGTCTCCAGAAAGTTGTATACCACGAAATTGAGGGTGAAATTGCCATCAAGTCAGTAGAGGTTTTCACATTTGAAAAAAATGGACGAGAGTGCAAAGAGTTTCATGCATTGCTGAGTCTTGGAGATTCCATACTTTTAATTGGCAGCAGAGGAGGCTATGGCTTAATTAAATTCAATATTGTTACCAAGGAATATAGTTTTATTCCACTTAATAATTCTGAATACTCTGCCATTGGCGACGTTTTATCTGTTCATCAAAGCAAGGACTCTGTTTTTTATATCGGTGCCAGTTCAGGTTTAACAAAAATGCAAATGTTACCCAATGATCAATATGTTCTACTAGAGCAATTCGACAGGAGGGACGGTTTGGCTAACGATATGATTCATGGGATTTTAGAAGATGGCGAAGGTTGTGTCTGGCTTAGTACAAACAAAGGTTTGACAAAATTCAATCCGAAAAACAATTATTTCCATAACTACATCCGGGATTTGGAAATAACTGAGTTTTCGGATGATGCTTTCTGGCAATCTCCAATAACCAACCGTCTTTATTTTGGAGGTGTCAATGGTTTAGTTTGGTTGGATGCAAACCAAAACAATACCGCTGAATTCAAAGCAGTATTAAGCTTTTTTGAATTAAAGTTTTCAGGAGAAACAGTTCCCTGGTCTGATCACTTTAACGAAGAAAATCAAGAATTGGTTGTTCCTGCTAGTGTGAAGTCCTTCTCTATCTCATTCGTTGCAGTGGATAATTATAGTTTCGACAATTATGAGTATTCATATAATCTTGAGGGAAAAGATCAGGATTGGATCAAATTGCAAAAAAACAATGAGATTACTTTCAATGCCCTACCTCATAAATCATATAAACTTCATGTTAAATTTAACAATGATGTTTTTAGTTCTGAGAATAATATTCATTCAATCTCCATTCAGGTTTTACCCCCATGGTACCTGGAAACCTATATGCTTGTTCTGTATTTTGTAGTTTTCCTGATAAGCTTCTTTTTAGCCATTTTCTATATAAAGATTCAAATTAATAAAAAGCAACTGGCAATCACAAAAAAATTGGAGGAGGAACAAAGGGAAAATTTGCTTGAAACAAAGATCAATTTCTTTACCAACATTACGCATGAATTATGTACTCCCCTAACGTTAATCAATGGGTTATCCGACCAGATAAATAAACATGTGCAAAACGATCACCAACTTGAGCAATATACATCCAGATTAAATAGAAATGTAACAAATTTGAATGATTTGATTCAGGAGATATTGGATTTTCGTAAGATGGAAGATTCTGAATTTGGGATGTGTCATTTAAAGGAAGTATCCATTACAAGCCTTGTTGCTGAGGTGGCAGACTCATTTTTTCCCTTAGCTGTTGAAGGGAATATTAATTTTACATTAGATACGCCAAAGTCATTGTCTTGGACTACCGACTCCGCATTTCTTAAAAAAATTCTTACGAATTTAATCTCCAATGCTTTTAAGTACTCCCAAAATGAAGGATATATAAGGGTGTCAACTGAGATTGAAGACCATATTCTGAAAATCAGTGTCTATAATACCGGAATTGGAATCAAAGAATCTGAGATTCATAGTATTTTCGATCGATTCAAAACATTAGACCAACCCTCAGAGAATATAAATTTATCCTCAGCCGCCAGAAATGGGTTAGGTCTTTCTATATGTAAAAGTCTGGTAAATGCTTTGAAGGGACAAATCGAAGTAAAAAGTGAGGTTAATAAATATGTCGAGTTTACGGTATTTCTTCCTCGAATAAATGGTGCCAAGGGAAACATAGGAATTCAAGATAACAATAAGGAGAAATTGCCAAAGGCAAAACAGCCTGATTTTCAGTCCGCCCGCCCGCAGATTTTGGTTGTGGATGATAACAAGGATATTACCTGGCTCATTGCTCAAACACTCTCTTTATCCTATGATATTAAGGAAGTCTCTGATGCCATGGAAGCGTTGGAAATGATTGAACGGAAAACTCCCGATTTAATTATTACTGATATAATTATGCCCCAAATGTCAGGTTTGGATTTTGTAAGTCACATAAAAGCAGGGGTATATACAAAGCATATACCCATAATCATTGTTTCTGCAAAAGTTACCAATAGCGAACAAGCCGAAGGTTTTAATACTGGCGCCAATGCGTATTTAACAAAGCCTTTCTCTCCTACCTTGCTTGTCTCAGTTGTTCAACGTCTTTTAAGTAATAAAACGGAACTAAGGAAGTACTATCAATCTTCTGAAAGTGCTTATGAACTCTCTGCTGGCAAAGTTATTCATGTGGAAGACAAGGCTCTGTTAGAACGAGTCATGAAGGTTATAAAGGAAAACCTGGATAATGAGGAGTTGCGTCCAAGTTTTATTGCCAATAAACTGGATATAAACATTCGCAGTTTTTATCGTTATTTCAAGAACTTTTCTGAAATGTCTCCCAATGATTTCATAAAAGACTATAGGTTGAGTTATGCAGCGCATTTGTTATTAACTACAAAATTGACCGTTCAGGAAATTATTTACAAAATTGGATTCACTAATAAGTCCTTTTTTTACAGGGAGTTTTTAAAAAAGTACAATACAACTCCAAAAGAGTACCGGAGTCAAGAAGTATCATCAAGCAAAGACCACTGATAATGATACTTAATTTGGTAATACTTGGATGGTTGTTTTTTGCCAAGTAAATCCTATTTTCTGCCAGTGTCGCAAAATGACTCTTTTTTGACATTAGAAGCAACAGATGTTAAATCCTCCATCCCTATTATTGTAACTGATTCGGATCTCAAATTATGCCATGCCTAAATAGCTAATCGGCAGCATTACTACCAGTGTATGGCCAGATGATTTGTCCATAAAAAGTATACTATTGTTTAATTTATACAGCCATGTCAGTTATGAATAAGAATTTACTACTCTTTTTTGCAGTCCTTATGATATCAGGTTGCGCTCAACACGTTGAAATGGCTCCTCCTGAATTAATGGATGATGATTTAGAAACCTTTATTTCCAGAGCCTCAGGAAGGGATAAGATTTTATTTCAATCTGATGACCAGAGTGCGGTGCTGAGCTATAGTCTGTTTTCTTCGGGTGAATTGCCAAAATTTGATCCGTATTCATGGATATTGAAGGGGAGCAATAACCGCAAAAATTGGGTAGTCGTTGACAATCGAAGTGATCAGGTTTTTTGCTCCAGGTTTCAGGAAAAGTGCTTTGTAGTTCAAAAGCCTGGAGATTATAAATATTATTTGCTTGAAATAAAAGCGCAAGAAAACGACACTTTTACAGTGGCTGATTTTACTATGTTTACTGAAAATGTGTTGGAGGAATGGAATCGTTTTAATTATCCAGAAGTGGCGTTCGAGGTGCTTGATCCTCAAACAAAAGGAGCCGGTTTGTATGAGCAATTGGTCCAGGATGCAGATGCTTATATAAAATACCATGCACTTAAGGTAGCGGAAATACTATTTCATTCCGCCAAAGATTCAATGAACAAGGTGGAGCAAATACGGTATCAAATAAAAGATTACGAAGGGATATCAGCAAAAAGCGGTCAGCCTCCTGTTGTATCCATTGTTTATAGCACCAGGCACATAGAGAACTCTGCTCTAGAATCCATGTTTAAGCTCGATTATGAAACCAGAGGTGTTTTGTTTCATGAGCTGGTTCATGCCTATCAGTTTGAGCCAAAGGGTATTGGAACCTATTCCACCAATCGGGAGTTTTGGGCATGTATCGAAGGTTTGGCTGATGCCGTGCGTACTGAAGCCGGGTTTTTCAATGTTGAGGATTCCCGTCACCCCGGCGGTCATTGGCTGGATGGATACAGAACCACAGGTTTTTTTCTGCAATGGTTAACCACAAAGGATCCCGATGCCATTCGGAAGTTTCACCTAACCGTTCGGGATTTGCCTGTATGGAGTTTTGATGGTGCAATGAAACAAGTCTTTGGTCCCGACTCCGGCATTGAAACCCTCTGGAGCGAATACCAGGAATATCTGACTTTGGAACAAGCCAAACATAAAACAATATTATGAGACGTATTAAAACGATATTGCTGATTGCATGGAGTATGGCAATAGGTATTGACTCTATTGGACAAGATTTAACCATACACGTGAACCCTCTGATTGGAACACATAAAATGGGACATACCTTTCCCGGAGCATGCGCTCCGTTCGGAATTGTTCAGCTGAGCCCTGATACAGATACCATCCCGCATAATGTAAATGGCAGGTACCAAAAAGAGGCCTACAAGTATTGTGCAGGTTATCAATATGACGATAAAACCATAGTAGGATTCAGTCACACTCACTTCAGTGGGACAGGACATTCCGATCTTGGTGATATTCTGGTAATGCCCACCAGCGGTCCGCTACAACTAAATCCGGGTACAGCAGATAATCCGGAGGGTGGTTACAGATCCCCCTTCTCACATGATTCTGAAGTAGCTAAACCGGGGTATTATGAAGTGATGCTGGATGAGTATGGTATAAAAGCGCAACTGACTGCTACTGAACGAAACGGCGTCCACAAATATACTTTTCCTGAAAATGCAGACAAAAGGATCATCGTTGACCTGACCCATGGAATTTATAATTACGATGGCAAAGTGTTATGGGTTAATCTGAGGGTCGAAAATGATACTCTGTTGACTGGTTATCGAATAACCAACGGATGGGCAAGAGTGAATTATACCTATTTTGCCATCTCCTTTTCTAGGCCCATTGAGAACTATGGATATACTGACCATGAAAAGCCGGCTTATATTGGTTTCTGGAGGAAGTTTGACCTGACCCGGAATTTTCCTGAGATAGGTGGGAGGAAGGTCGTTACTTTTTTTGAATTTGAAGCGGCAGATCCGGTCATTGAAATGAGGGTGGCCTTGTCTGCAGTCAGCACATTGGGAGCTATTAATAATCTGTATGCCGAAACCAGCGGAAAATCCTTTGAGCAAATTGTATCTGAGACCCGCGAAAAGTGGAACAATGAGCTAAGTGTTATGCAAATTGAAGGCAGCAAGGATCAGAAGGATATGTTTTACACCTCGCTGTATCACACCATGATCAATCCATCTGTTTACATGGATGTAGATGGCAAGTACAGGGGTATCGACCACAATATTCATCAGGCCGAAGGATTTACCAATTATACGGTTTTCTCAGTATGGGATACTTATAGAGCCCTCCATCCTTTATTTCATCTGATACAGCGTGACAGGAGTGCCGACATTGTGGCTTCTATGTTGGCCCATTATCAACAAAGCGTTCACAAAGCATTGCCCGTATGGTCACATATGGGCAATGAAAACTGGTGCATGATAGGTTATCACTCTGTAGCAGTATTGGCCGATGCCCTGTCAAAAGGAATTATAGTTGACAAAGAAAGGGCTTTGGAAGCCATGTACAGTAGTTCTAACCTTTCTTATTACGACGGTATTTCTGAATATAAGCGTTTGGGATATGTGCCTGTTGATGTTAATGGCAGTGCCAATTCCATTACCCTGGAATATGCCTATGATGATTGGACCATCTATCATACAGCCAAGTCTATGAGCCAGAATGC
Organism: Marinilabiliaceae bacterium UBA5213; assembly: GCA_002412555.1. Classification (GTDB taxonomy): domain Bacteria; phylum Bacteroidota; class Bacteroidia; order Bacteroidales; family Marinilabiliaceae; genus Geofilum. The sequence goes on from DHVH01000329.1 coordinate 6,928, forward strand.
AATGGCCGATGAGTATAAAAGAAGGGCATCTGGTTATCGTCATTTGTTTAATCCGGAAGTGCAATTTGTTACCAGTAAACATAGTGATGGTTCGTGGGTGAAAAACTACAATCTCCTTAGTACGCATGGTGAGGGCTTTATAGAAGGCAATTCCTGGAATTATTCTTTTTATGTTCCGCATGATGTTGACGGAATGATTGAGTTGATGGGGGGTGATCGTCAATTCGTTAGCAGGTTGGATTCGCTCTTTACCATGCATCTTCCTAATGAGTATTTTGAAGAAACTGAAGATGTAACCGAGGAAGGGATTATGGGGAATTATGTCCACGGTAATGAGCCCAGTCACCATATTGCTTATCTCTACGCATGGACTTCACAGCCGTGGAAAAGTCAATACCGTATTCGGGAGATTATGAACCGAATGTATAAAAACAGTATAGATGGCTTGTGCGGCAATGACGATTGTGGTCAAATGTCAGCATGGTACATTTTTTCAGCTATGGGTTTTTATCCGGTTTGTCCCGGTTCTAATCAGTTGGTAATTGGTGCGCCTTATCTGCCCTACATGAAAATTCACCTGGGTAATGATAAGTATTTGACCATTAAGGCAAAGGATGTGAGCGACTCCAAGCGGTATATTAAGCGTGTTAAACTAAACGGACAATTATATAGTAAGGCTTATCTGACCTATGAGGATATTAAAGATGGCGCCGATTTGGAATTTGTGATGTCTGCGACGCCTAATAAAAAAAGAGTTTTCAACAATGAGCATAAACCTTATTCTCTAACCAACGATCAATAGCAAAAGCATATAAAGATGAAAACAATTGCAACATTGCTCCTTTTGTCAGGAATCCTGATGGGCTGTAATCCGGTTCAGGAAACTAAAACTGACACCGATTATGATTTATCTCTCAACCAATATGTGGATCCCTTTATAGGTACTTCGGGTTATGGTAACGTGTATCCGGGTTCACAAATTCCATTTGGCGGTATTCAATTGAGTCCAGATACGGATATGGACTACTATGACGCTGCTTCAGGGTATAAGTATGATCATCCGAGTATTCTTGGATTTAGTCTGACACATTTAAGCGGTACCGGGATTCCTGATTTAGGTGATTTTTTGTTTATTCCCGGCACCGGGAATAAAAAGTTTACTGCGGGTACTCATGAGCATCCAGGAGCAGGTTATCGCTCCCGATATTCGCACGACAAAGAGTGGGCCTCTCCCAATTATTATGGGGTAGAATTGCTTGATTATTCAGTGAAAGCTGAAATGACCTCAGGGGAACGCGCAGGTGTTTTTCGATTTTCTTTTCCAAAGACAGACAGCGCTTTTGTAATGATAGATATGAATCATGTATTATGGCATAAAACGGCATGGTCTCAGTTTCGCATCGAGAATGATTCTACCATATCGGGCTTTAAACTGGTTAACGGATGGGGGCCTGAGCGCTACGTTTATTTTGTGGCCCGATTCTCGCAACCCTTTATTCGCTCAGGGATTATGCAGGAAGGGAAGCCGGTTATCTATAATACGAACCGGTTTAGAAGCGACCGTGTTGCCCATGGAAAAAACATCATGGGCTGGATGGATTTTGACACCGATAGGACGGACGTGATTGAGGTGAAAGTGGCTATTTCTTCCACCGGTACTGATGGTGCATTTCGAAATCTTGCTGAATTGAATAACGATAACTTTGAGAGTTTGAAACTTAAAGGCGAAATAAAATGGGCGAAGGAGCTTAGCAGATTTAAGGTGAAAGGGACTCCAAAGCAATTACGCACCTTTTACACTTCTGTTTACCATGCCTCCCTCCATCCTTTTATTTTTGAAGATATGGATGGGCAGTACAGGGGACATGACTCCAATATCCATTCCAAAGACGGGTTTACCAATTACACGGTGTTTTCGCTCTGGGATACCTATCGGGCGCATCACCCTTTGCTAAACCTTCTCCATCCTGATAGAAATGCTGATATGGTCAATTCTATGTTGGCGCATTATGATCAAAGTGTGGAGTCGATGTTGCCCATTTGGTCGTTCTATGGCAATGAAACCTGGTGCATGATTGGCTACCATTCCGTTTCTGTAATTGCTGACGCTATAGTTAAGGATGTTAAAGGTTTTGATCATGAGCGCGCTTATAATGCTATGCGAACGACTGCTTTCAATCAGAATTATGACTGCTTGCCCGATTATATAGAGAAGGGATGGGTTCCTTTTGATAAGGAGAAAGAATCTGTTTCAAAAACACTGGAATATGCCTATGATGACTATTGCATTGCGCAGGCCGCCAGGAAACTAGGTAAGGAGGACGATTACCTCTATTTTATTAACCGCTCATTGGCTTATCAGAATCTGATTGATCCTGACAGTAAATTTATGAGAGGACGCGATTCAGAAGGTAACTGGCGCACGCCCTTCGATCCAATTGCTTATACTGGTCCTGGATCGCATCATGGCTGGGGCGATATAACAGAAGGTTTTACCTACCAGTATACTTGGTATGTTCCTCATGATGTACAGGGATATATGAACGAAATGGGTGGGTCTGATGTATGGGCAGCAAGACTGGACTCAATGTTCATGCTCGATTTGCCCGATGATATTCCAGGTGCCCATGACATCCATGGCCGTATTGGGGCCTATTGGCATGGTAACGAACCTTGTCATCAGATCATTTATATGTACAATTATGCCAAACAACCCTGGAAAGCACAGGAGAAGATCAGATATGTAATGGATAATTTCTATGGAGACGAACCAGGATCTTTAAGTGGAAATGATGACTGTGGACAGATGTCGGCCTGGTACATTTTTAACTCAATGGGATTCTATCCGGTGTGTCCTTCTTCCAATATTTACAATATTGGAACCCCTGGATTGGAATCTGTCGTAATGACTCTGGGCAATGGAAAGAAGATACATGTTTTCGCCGAGAATTATTCTGAAATGAATATGTATATACAAGCCATCTTTTTGAATGGAGCGGCATATAACAAAACCTATTTAACCTATGATGACATAAAAAATGGTGCTGACATTCGGTTCGTTATGGGTTCCCAAATTAATAAAGACTGGGGAACCTCCGATGAATCGGTAGCGCCTTCGTTGTCGACGGGAGCTGTCACCATGAGATATCAAAAAGGGTATAGCAGATAAGCATATTCAGTCAATTACATATTTAAATTTTCTACGAATGAACAACAAATTTCTACCCAGTGTTTTGGTATGCCTGCTCATAGTGGGTGGCCTATCAAATGCCCAGAAAAAGAATCCTGTGGACTATGTCAGCACCCTTGTTGGTACGCAGTCCAAGTATGAACTATCTACCGGCAATACGTATCCGGCCATTGCGCTTCCATGGGGATTGAACTTTTGGGTTCCTCAAACCGGAGGCATGGGAGATGGTTGGGTTTATACCTACACGGCTGATAAGATAAGGGGATTTAAACAAACGCATCAACCCAGTCCGTGGATGAATGATTACGGCCAATTTTCCATTATGCCCATTACAGGCAGGCTTACCTTTGACCAGGACAAACGCGCCAGTTGGTTTTCGCATAAAGCAGAAGTTGCCAAACCTCACTATTATAAGGTGCATTTGGCCGATCATGATGTTACCACGGAGATTACCCCAACTGAGCGAGCGGCCATGTTTCGATTTACTTTTCCTGAAAGCGACAATTCTTATGTGATTGTTGATGCCTTTGACAGGGGTTCTTACATTAAAATTATTCCTGAGGAAAATAAAATTATAGGTTATACTACCAGAAATAGCGGTGGAGTTCCTGCCAATTTCAAAAATTATTTTGTAGTGGTTTTTGACAAGCCATTTTCGTACTATGCCACTGCCAGCGACTATGATATACGAAAAGGGGAGACTGAAATAAAGGAAAATCACACAGGTGGAATCATCGGTTTTTCTACCCATCAAGGAGAAATTGTGCATGCACGTGTGGCTTCCTCCTTCATAAGTTTTGACCAGGCCATGATCAATCTTAAGGAACTTGGTACGGACGATTTCAATACCATTGTCTCAAAAGGAGAAAGTCGGTGGAATGAAGTGCTGGGACGTGTGCAGATTGAAGATGATAACATTGATAATATCCGCACATTTTACTCCTGCCTCTACAGGTCTGTGCTGTTTCCCCGGAATTTTACCGAGATTGACGCCAGTGGAAGAATTATGCATTATAGTCCATACAACGGTGAAGTATTGCCTGGATATATGTTTGCCGATACCGGGTTCTGGGATACTTTTAGAAGCTTGTTTCCACTATTGAATTTGATTTATCCTTCGGAAAGTATTAAAATGCAGGAAGGTTTGGTCAATGCTTATAAGGAAAGTGGATTCTTGCCAGAGTGGTCAAGTCCGGGTCATCGAAACATTATGGTGGGCAATAATTCTGCTTCCGTGGTAGCGGATGCGTACCTAAAAGGCTTAAGGGGTTATGAGGCTGAAACCCTTTGGGAAGCGCTCAAGCATGGCGCCAACAATGTGCATCCTACTGTTGGAGCCTCAGGTCGTACCGGTTATCAATTGTATAACGAATTAGGCTATATTCCCAATGATGCCGGAGTTAGCCAGAATGTGGCCCGAACCCTGGAGTATGCTTATAATGACTGGACCATCTACCAGTTTGGAAAAGCCTTGAATCGTCCGCAAAGTGAGATTGAGATTTATGCACAACGGGCCCTGAACTATCGGAATCTTTTCAATCCCGCCAACCAACTAATGAGCGGCAGGGCAAAGGACGGATCTTTTTCAAGTTCTTTTGAGCCTACCGACTGGGGACGCGACTTTACAGAAGGTAACAGTTGGCACTACTCCTGGTCTGTTTTCCATGATCCACAGGGGCTTATTGATCTCATGGGGGGGTACAACGGCTTTAACCAAATGCTCGACTCTGTATTCATTATTCCGGGCTCTAAAGGAATGAATAGCCGCTCTATGATACATGAAATGAGAGAAATGCAGGTGATGAATATGGGACAATATGCACATGGCAATCAGCCCATTCAACATATGGTTTATCTGTACAATTATTCAGGAGAACCTTGGAAGACTCAATTTTGGGCCAGGGAAATTATGGATAAGCTCTATTCTGCTCATCCGGATGGCTACTGTGGTGATGAAGACAATGGACAGACTTCTGCCTGGTACGTTTTCTCTGCTATTGGGTTTTATCCTGTTTGTCCCGGATCTGACGAGTATATATTAGGGTCGCCACTCTTTAAATCCGCCACGCTTCAGCTTGAGAATGGCAAAAAAATCACCATCAGGTCAAATAACAATCAGAAATCCAACAGGTATGTGTCCTCCATGAAATTCAACGGTAAAAAATATACCCGGAATTACTTGAAGCATTCTGAATTAAAAAATGGAGCATCCGTTTTATTTGAAATGTCTGCCACTCCCAACAAAGAGAGAGGCATTCATACGAGGGATTTTCCCTATTCTTTTTCGAATGAATTGGGTGGTGAATAAAAAACAATTAAAAGACTCCCCAATAATCGTTTATCGGAGACGATTATTGGGGAGTTTGAATTAGGATAAGTAATCTTTATTTGTAGCCGTTTACTGAAATCCTTATTTCCCCTGCATTTTTTAATGCATCACTTGGTGGGGTATAAGGGTCGGTTCTTCCATTTGTTCCTGCAATTCCCGGCTCAATCAAGCGTAAGTCAATGGTAGGAGGGACTTCCCCAGTGGAGGGAATGGTAAGTACCCCATCTGTGCTTGAATCGTATCCGCCATTATTCAGGGGGTTTGCTCCCCATGGATTGCGCATGGCGAACAGAGCATTCGCATCATTTGAAATAAACAGGGCATAGCCATGAGCGGTTACGGTATGAACATTACCAATAGGCTTACTGGGATTGAATCCGCCAGAGATAAACATGCCTTTTGACAAACCAAATCTTACGACGCGTGCTAACTGATTTGCTGTTAAAATACCCCGATCAAAGGAATAGCTGCTACCTTCCCCTGTAAAGAGTGGTGTTACGTGTTCAGAACCAATACCTCCAATGTCAGCGTTTGCTTGATAAATTACATTGTATTTCATGATAGCCTTTTCTAAAACAGTGGCCCAGGTGGCTATGCCATTTTTTCCTGTACACGCTTGTATGCCAGATGAGTTTGACAAGAATTTGTTGTCAACTGTAACGGTGATTCTTTGTCCTGCAGGGTCAAACATTTTTACTGTATAGGTTTTATCGCCATTGTCTTTTATGAGACTTTTCACAAAGCTGGGAGCCTGATAGGCCATGCTGGCCATGGCTGTAAGCCCGTTGCAATTGCCAATAGCATGTTGGTTAATATCAGCTGGTACTGGTGTGCCATATGGATATAGCGTTACTGGAAAATACTCTAGTTTCATATCTTCCAAACCGTTTGGGTTTGGAGGCTGAATGCCGGGGTCATTTAGGTAAGCCAGAAGTTCATCTGTGGTAACGCGCAAATTTTCAAAATGGTTTCCCATAGGCGTTTTGTCAGATTTAGAGAAGCCTCCAGCATATTTCATCAGGTCATCAATGTTTTCAGACACTATGTTTAATGTCGAGACTGTGGCAGTGTTTGAAGGTTCTGATATGCCGCCAAAACTCTCTGCCAAAACTTTGATATGATAGACTGAATTAATGGTTAATCCATCCACCACTACATTGTCAATGTTGGCGCCAACTGTCAGGGAAGTTGTGAGTTCCATGTCCTCATTATAAACTTCAATAACGAAGATGTCCTCATTATCTGAATTATCCGACCAGCTTAATTTAATGCGGGTATCTGAAACAGGTATTGCTTCAAGATTATCAGGAGCAGCAGGAGGATTGGTATTAGCATTTACTTCAATAATGAATGAAGTAGCTTTATTATCCCAGTTATCCGCTGTCAAACATTCAACCTGCTCAATTTTGGACAAAGAGGATCCTGAAAATTCATCTTCATCAAAAAGTCTGATTATGATTCCACTATTGACTTTAACCGATGAAATGTCATTATTTCTGATCCCCATTTTTTTGAGTTGTTCCAAATTGTAATTGCCAACTGGCAGTGAAACAGCATAACCACTATAGCCACATTCCTGGTAAATGGTCACAACATTTTCAGGGATAATCTCTTCAACTGGCTGGTCATCATCGCTTTCGCATCCGTTAAGAAGGCCGAATTGTGCGATGAAAAATAAATACATAAAGATTGCTCTTGTCATTTTCATTCTTTCTATTTTTTAATGACTTACTAGGTGTTTATAATTAATTCATTGTCAATCGTTTGTGCTTGAAAAAGCAGCTTTATTCTGGCCATTGAGACCCTCACTTAATTTATAAGCTTTCATCACCAAAGAGCAAAAGGTCTGCTATTTGCAGGATGGGCCCAGATTGATTGGAGAATTCAAATTTAAAATAAGAATGAGCCTCCTGATGAACAACAGGGAACTCCATTGTTGGTTGTCAAACTTTCACAAGACGAAAAAAATAGGAGGAAAACTACTTTGTTTTCCTCCTACTAGATTTATTAAAACCTATTGTTTTAATTCCATCCCGGATTTTGATTTTCTAAAGCCGGATTGGCTTGCATTTCGCTCAGAGGGATGGGCCAGAGCAAAGCGAATTCGGGAATAACACCGACTTTTGTGTGATCTCCATCAGGCTTGTTTTGGATATTGGCTGTTGCCAGAGGTACCCAGTTCAATGTACCGGACTGTAGCCCGTCCTCCTGTGGGTAAAGTCGTGTGCGACGAATATCGTCCCATATTTTGAATTCCAAGGGAAATTCATGGAGACGTTCAGTCAAAATAGCCTGTATTAAAGCATCACCTGTGGCCAATTCATCTGCAAGCCCAGCACGTGTTCGCACTTGGTTCAGGTAGCCTCTGGCTTCAGTTTCTTGTGCTGCTCCTTGTCGGGCTAAACCTTCAGCGGCAATCAGGAGCACTTCGGCATAGCGGATTATGGGCATATTGTAATCACCGTTGCGACCGTTCTTTAAACTGCCCTCGTCAAACCAGGCCCAATTTCCCACATTGTTTAATGTATGTGTCATGTCCGTGTCATCCGTATATTCCCTAAAGAAAAACTGTTTTTCCATGCCCCGTATGTCAGTCGGATGATAACTGTTGAGTAACATATCGCAAGGCAAATACGCGTTGTATAAAACATCACCGCCCGGACGGAAAATGGTATTGTCTTCAGCATCTTTCCATTGAAAAGCATCTGTACCGATAGACCGAACAGCATAAGAGTTCCCTACATTAAAGCTCGTTTGGTTGTACTCTTTGGCATAGATGATTTCATTCGACGATTTTGTAGTTTTTATAATGTTGTACGCCGAGTTAAGGCTATCAGTAGTACCCTCGGGGTGAATGAGTGCATGCTGGCCTCCGGAAATGACGTTTTTTGCCATGGCAGCAGCCTTGGCATAGATGGCAGTTCCGCCGTTGACAGGGGCACCAGCCCATTGCAGATATACCTGTGCCAGTAATGTTTGGGCCATTGGTTTTGTGACATAAGCGCCGTTGTTGTAAAAGGGCAGATTGGGCAAAGTATTTCCCTCTAAGATGTCAAGCAAATCCTGTTCAATTAAGCCATACACTTCTGCTGCGGGAATACGTTCTTTGTATATGCCCTCCAAAGTAGAATATGGTTCAGAGATGTATGGCACATCACCAAAGTCTTTCACCAATGAAAAATAGGCTAAAGCGCGAAAGAACTTACCTTGGGCCACATAGTTCTCTATAGTTGCTTCGTCCAATACGCCGCCCATTGTCGGAACATTGGCTATAACAAAATTGGCGCGGGATATACCTATGTAATATTCGCTCCATAATTTCAGGGCAGTGGAATTAAACGATTCGATGTTGAAAGTGCCGTTTTCGGAGGCATTAGTAAAAGTTCTATCCTTGCGTTTATCCACATACAATCCTGACATAACGCCCCCCCACATGGTGGCTTTTGGCGTCCATCCACCATCCACATCAATGTTGTGCAGGTAGGGTACACCGCCGAAATACAATCCGTTTACAGCAGACAGTGCATCTGCCGGAGTTTTCCAAAACTGACTGGATACCTTCATATCCAAAGGGTTTTCTTCCAGAAAGTCGTTGCATGAACTCATGAATAATGAGCCTATAAATATGCAAGAGATCGTTAGATATTTATTTGGTATTTTCATCTGTATAATATTTATTTAAAATGTGACATTGGCACCGAAGGTAAATGTTCTCGGGCGCGGATAGGTGAAGAACTGACGGTTAGCCCCCCATTTATTATCACCCAATCGGGAAGAGTTATCAGGATCGAATCCCAAATAGTCGGATGAGGTGATCAGGAAAGCATTGTTTACGTTGGCATATAAGCGTAAGGCTGATAACCCGATTTGTCTGGCAGCAACAGGTTTAAATGTATAGCCGAGTTGAATCAGGTTGCCACGTAAATAGGAGCCGTCTGCAACCCATGTATCATCCGCGTTGGCATTGTTGCCCATGCCAAAGTTGGACAGTCGGATGGCTTGGGCTGTGCCATCTGGGTTTTTTGTGGGGTGCCAGGCTTCCTCATGTAGTCGGTCAATACCGCTTGTAAGGAATCGGCCCTCCGTTGAATGAAAAAATTCTTGCATAACCTGCACGCCCCATGTGAATTGTAAATCAACGGTCAAGTCGAAATTCTTGTAGTTGAAGGTATTGATGAATGAACCCATCCAATGGGGCAAACCATGACCAATAATTTGACGCTCCTTATATGTGACTTTCTCACCAATTGTGTTGGGGATGTTCATGGTCTCAGGATCCCAGTTGGCTGGAATGCCATCGTATATACCTGCCCGCTTATAGCCAAAGAAAGTTGAGAGTTCTTCGCCTTCACGAATTAGTATGTCATAGCCAACAAAGCCATCGGTAGTAATTTGTCGCTTGCCTGAAATAGGATCTATAGAGGCACCTTCATCTAGTTTTTCAACACGGTTTTTGTTAAATCCTAAATTAACCGTGGAGGTCCACTGGAAATCGGGCATTTGAACCGGATGTGCAGTAACCAGTATATCTACCCCGCGATTGGAAACAGAACCAATATTGTCCATTACAGACGAGAATCCGGTTGAACGCGGCAGCGGACGATTGAGTAACAGATCGGTAGTGTATTTGTTGTAGTAGGACAGCTCTAAATTAAGACGATTTCTGAACAAACCCAGATCAACGCCCAAATCCCACTGGGTCGTTTTTTCCCATTTTAGATTGGCGTTAGGCATATTGCCCAGATAGGACACTACATGCAATTGGTCACCAATAATTGTGGTGGACTGTCCGACAGCAGCCAATGATCGATAGGTGCCGATTTCAGAGTTGCCAGTAACACCAAGTGAAGAGTACAGTTTCAACTTACTAATGGCATAGTTCCCTTTCATGAAATCTTCATTTGAAACCATCCATCCTAAGCCCAAAGAAGGAAAGAATGCATATTTGTTATTCTGACCGAATTTGGAGGATCCATCATAACGGCCTGTCATTGTAGCCATGTATTTGGTGTCGTAGGAGTAGGCTGCCCTCAGGAAATAAGAGTTCATCGCCCACTTGTCGTAATCACTACCAACAGAAGGTCGATTAGTGCCATCTCCTAAATTATAAAAGCCATAATAATCATCTACATATTTGCTGTCAGACGCCGAAAAATACGTGTAGGTGTATTCCTGCCAGGACATACCTGCCATAACGTTGATCGAGTGTTTGTCTAACAGTTTGGTGTAAGTAAGGTAGGTCTCTTCCTGCCAGTAGAGTGAGTTGGAATTGCCGGCAGAAGCTGTTCCTTCGGAATTTTGGTTTATCAACGGACGAGGTGTGAATGGGGTAAAATTGGCACTGCGGTAGTTGTGATTATCCACTCCAAATTGGGTTTTCAAATCCAAATCTTTTAATAGGTGGAAGGTTAAGGCCGCATTACCGAAAATTTGTGTCCGGTATTGCATCGCTTGAATGCGCTTAAGTAATTCCACCGGATTGCCTACTCCTTCCGGGCTAAAATTCTGGGTTCCACTACTCGGATCATTTGAATCCCTAAGGATTGGGGTTGTTTGGATAATATTTGTCTGTGTATATTCACCATCTAACATGACAGGCAAAAACGGTAATTGCTCTACCATCGTACGCAATGCGCCTTGTCCGTAAGGATTATCAGAAGTCCTGTTACCCCAGGAATGGTTGACCAAAACATTTACGGCAGTCGATAACCAACTGGTTGGCTTGTCATCGTAAGCTAGTTTGGCATTCACGCGCTTGAAATAGGAATTATGCAAAATGCCCTGTTGGTCGGTATAATTTAAAAAGGCTCCTATTGATGAGTCCTCTCCGCCACGTTGTATATTCATCTGATGGTTATGGGAAATAGCTGTGCGGGATGCTTCTTCTTGCCAGTTTGTATTGTAAATGGGTGTTCCGTCTGCATTAAACAAGCGGGGATCTGTGAACAACTCCGATAAATCGGTGGTGAAATTTCGTCCCTGCCAGGCGTTGGCGTTTTCCAGGCCTTGTTTAAAAGTAGCCATCCATTCGTTGGAATCCATGACATCCATGTACCTGGCCATATTACCAACTGACACTGAACCACTATAAGAGATTTGTGCTCCTTCTCCGCTGGTAATGCCGCGCTTGGTTGTCACAAGGATTACCCCGTTGGCGCCACGGGCACCATAAATAGCTGTTGATGAGGCATCTTTTAATATTTCGATGGATTCAATGTCATTTGGGTTGAGATACTGGAAGTTTTGCATGACTACCCCATCAACCACGTATAATGGATTTGCAGAAGCATTAATTGTGGCGAGACCTCGGATGATAACCCGCATGTCTCCACCAGGCTGTCCGGTATTTGAGAAAATATTCACACCGGCAGCCTTGCCTTTCAATCCATCGAGAGCACTGAATGACTGGGCTTTGATAATATCGTTACCCTTAGCCGTAGAAATAGAGCCCGTTAAATCTGACCGACGCATTGTTCCATACCCAACTACCACCACTTCATCTAATCCTATATAACTTTCCTGCAATTGGACATTAAAGGTTTGTCTGCCATTCAATGCAAGCTCCTGGGTCTCCATACCTATAAAGGTAAAGATCAGTGCTTCAGCAGAGTTGTCCACCTGTAATGAGAAATCCCCGTCGATATCAGTTATGGTACCCGTTGTGGATCCTTTTACATAAACAGAAACACCCGGGATTGGCAACGCTTTGTTATCAGTCACTTTTCCTGTTACAGTTCTGCTTTCCTGTTGATTAATTTGGGTTGAAAGGTTGGTTCTCTTCTGATCATCAGTATCATTTCCAAAAACACTTATCTGAAATGCAGAAAACAGCATTATTATGAATGCGAATCGCGTAATTGGAAAAACACTTTTATGACTTAAGCGAATCCATGTGATTGATTTTGGTTTTTTTTTCATGATTAAGATTTGATTTAATTGTGAAACATGTTGTCCGAGAGGAGAATTTAACCTCCTTGCAACTTTTCCTTTTAATACAAATTAAGAGGCATTTAACTTGAATTTGTTTTCATTCGTTAAAGTGTTAGTTAAGAGGTGTTAAAGCTCTGCATGGGTTCATGACGGTTCATGAAAAGTCGGCTAAACCCATTCGAGATCAGGAATGTGATATCTTAAGGCTATGGTAGGTTCTTTGGTCTTATTCTTACTCAAGTTTACAAATATCCAATATAAGTTATGGTTGCTTAAAGTGACAAAAGAGTATACACCATGGCACTGTCATGATTTGTTGCTGATTTGGCTTGATTCCGTACATGATTTTCTAATGGTGAATTTGGATTTGTTTTGGTATATTTGGTTGATTATTAAAAATTAATCCTGCCTATAGGATCAGGAATCAAACGGTTACTAAAAAAAAAGTAATGAAGCAATTCTTAGTGTTATTGTTGGGGATTGGACTTCTGAGTCCAACCTGTTTTGCTCAAAACCTGGAGTGGCACAAACTCAACAGTTTTCTGGATACTCTGGAAGCTCACAACAAGTTCATGGGAAATATTGCTGTTTCAAAAAATGGAACAATTGTTTATACCAGATCTATTGGGATGACCGATGTTGAGTTGAAAATGAAGGCAGATGAAAACTCGAAATATAGAATTGGTTCCATCTCAAAAACTTTTACCGCTGTCTTAGTTTTTAAAGCGGTTGAGCTGGGGCTGTTAGACCTGAGTCAGACCATTGAGGCGCATTTTCCAACTATTGAAAACAGTGATAGAATCACTGTTCAGCACTTACTATTTCACCGCAGTGGTATTTATAATTTCACCAGTGATGAAGCTTACCTGACCTGGCATACCGAGAAAAAAACGGAAGATGAGTTGGTGGCGATTATCGCCAAAGCGGAAAGTGATTTTGAGCCGGGTAGCCAAATGGCCTACAGCAACTCGAATTACGTGCTGCTCACTTTTTTGCTGGAAAAGAGTTTCAAAAAGTCATACGCCGATTTGCTATCGGAATATATCACTCAACCGCTTGGTCTGGAAAACACTTATTTGGGTGGTGCCATCAACCCTCGGAACAATGAATCCCGATCCTATGTTTTTAATCAAAAATGGATACTCGCTCCGGAATCCGATATGTCCATTCCATTGGGTGCAGGCGGCATTGTATCTACCGCAAGTGATCTGGTGAAATTCAGTGATGCTTTGTTTGGCGGACGTCTGGTAAATCAAGTGAGTCTCGAATTGATGACAACCATACAAGACAACTGTGGAGCGGGACTGTTTCCGATTCCATTTTATAATTTAAGGGGTTTTGGGCATACTGGTGGAATTGATGGGTTTTCTTCGGTGTTGAGTCACTTTTCAGAGGGTGAGGTGTCTTATGCCTTGATTTCGAACGGCACCAGCTTTAATAACAATGACATCTCCATTGCTGTTTTGAGTGCTGTTTACGGTAAGCCATTCACTATTCCTGAGTTTAAAACTTTTGAGGTGGATGTGTCGGATTTGGACCAATACCTGGGGGTTTATACTTCTTCTGATCTTCCCATGAAAATAACAATTACTAAAGATGAAAACAGGTTGATAGCTCAGGCTACCGGCCAGTCTGCTTTTCCCCTTGAACCTGCTGAAAGAGATGTGTTTAAGTTTGATATAGCAGGAGTTGTTTTGGTTTTCAATCCCTCAAAAAGCACCATGCTGCTTAAGCAAGGGGGTGCACAATTCAACTTCATTAAAGAGTAGAACTATTCTGTTATCGTCCAAAGACAAAGGATGTCTTGTTGCTGACGTTAACACAGACGAAAAAAAAATCGCCTACAAACATAAATCACGAAAAATACTTCGCTTTTGAGCGTTATGGTCCTTGGTGTGTTTTAGGCATCCCTGTTGATTTATAGCGCTTTATGAGATTTGGCAAATAGTTTGATTATCCTTCGGCATAAACAATATTGTTTTTAAAATTCTAATTTTTTAAAACTTTTTATTATGCACGACATTGATAAAACTATGCAAGAAATCGAAAACTATTTCGATAACCAAGATGAAGAATTGTCTTTTTCTGATTCAGAGGACAATCCTGATTTGGAATTGGAGGTGATGATGAATGATGATAGTGACTATGAGGTGTCCGACTATGCATCACAATACGAAGAACTGGATTACACCGAGGAAATGGAGATATCATTGGCTTCTGAGTTGTTGTCGGTTTCCAACGAAGAAGAATTGGATTATTTTATTGGCAAGCTATTTAGAAAGGCAAGAAAATCAGGCGTTTTCAAAAAAATAGGCGGAGCTTTTAAGAAACTTGCCAAAAAGGCATTGCCAATTGCCGGTGGAGTCGTGGGTGGGATGTTTGGCGGTCCACTTGGTAGTAAAATTGGCGGAAGACTGGGCAGTGCTGCGACAAAATTATTTGAAATTGATGCCGACGGCATCACCGAGGAAGATTTGGATTTTGAAGTAGCCAAAAGATTTGTTCGTTTTGCCAATGCCACTTCAAACGCCTTGTCCAGTGTGCCGCCTCAAAACCTTAACAGTAATGTGACTAATAAAATAATTAGAAACGTTGCAGCCAAACATGCCCCCGGCCTACTAAAACATTCTCCCAACAGTAATTCCAGAACCTCGTCTGTTTCAGGACGTTGGGTAAAACAAGGTAATCGGATAATTGTCATTGGGGTGTAATGAAAACTAATCCTTACCTGCAACATTACCTTATTGAGGCTCAATCTCTTTTGGTGAGACTGAAAAACGTAAAACCTTTTGCATTAATCATGCCTATGGTAAATGCGGCAAGGGTTTCGTTGGAGGCAGAAACTGAAATGCAAAGCACTATCGACAACGGGGTTAGAGCGTTAAATAAGTCGATCAGGAATTTTTGCCTAATTATAACTCAAAACAACCTGGAAGCGCATCAAATGCAAAAGATGTTATCCGATTTAAAAATAAGGTTCAATGACATTATGGATCAGGTGGATATATTTGCTGATGTGGTTTCTCAAAGAGGGGATTTTAAAACAGGTGCTTTAATTGCAGGTATGGACAGGCTGGCTTTTATAGGACTGAAAGCAAAGGAACATTACACAAAAACTCCGATAATTTGTTTTTTGGAACGAGGGATGGGGGCTGCTATACGCCGCGCCAAAACGCCTCTGCCGGGAGGTGCTTCTAACCCGGTGGCCATCATTCAAATTCCCCGAGAAAAAATACCCGGATTTGGAATTGCTTCTTCTGTATTGCATGAGGTTGGTCATCAGGCTGCTATTTCGTACGACTTTAATGACAAAACTGTTGAGCTATTCCATCGATTAGCTACAGAGACCAAAGATAACACCTGGGCTCTTTTTGCTACCTGGGCCAATGAAATTTTATCAGATTTTTGGTCGGTTCTGAAAACCGGTATTGGGTCAACACTTGGTCTAATGGGCGTGTTTTGCCTTCCTTCACACTATATTTTCAGATTGACTCCGAAAGACCCACATCCAATGCCCTATTTAAGAGTGAAAATAAGTTGTGCCGTTGGAAACCGAATTTATCCTCATAAGCAATGGAATGAATTGATGCTCACTTGGGAAAAAACATATCCGCTGAGTTTAACCTCTAATGAAAACAGAGCCCTTATTAAGCAAATTGAAACAAAAATACCGGACATGATTGAACACCTTGTTTCAATAAAACACACTAGACTAGGAAACAAAACACTAATGGATTTAAAAAACAATGAAAACGCACCCGAAAATCTCAGAGCTATGTTCAGAGATTTTAAATCTGATAAAATCAACTTGTTTAACATCTCTCCGGTTACATTTTTTGCGGTCATAGGACAAGCCAAGTACGATAAAACGATTAGTCCGTTACAAGAAGGTGAGATAATAAACAATGCACTGAAAAAATGGTCGCTGGTTAACTATAACGATTTAAAATACACGCATTGATTATGGAAAAGAACAAATTAGCAATAGAAAAAAATATCAGTATTGACATTCTTAATAATAGAATAAAAGCTGGTGAACCTCTTGTTATTGAGATAGAATTAAAAGAGGACGAACGTTTTCCTATTCCGGAAGGCAAAAAGCTCAGCCAATTAATTGATGTTTCATTTAAGTTGGATGGTCAGGATCCCAAGCAGGAACCAAAACTTATGACCACCAAAACAGAGGTGAATAAAATCCGTTACGAAATAGATACAAAACATTTATCGCCGGATGAGCATATTCTATCTGTTGAGATTCGTGGCGCCTTGAAACAAAAAGACAAAATTTATGAATTCGAGGAGGGGAATAGAGAGAAACTAACGAGTAAAGAAAATAGTTTTACACTGCAAACTAATTCCTCATCTCCTCCGGCAAGCGAGACCTCAAATACGCTTGAAGTTAAATTAATAGGGTCAAAGCCGGCTCTTAGTGAAGATATGGTTTTATGGGGATTGATAAAAAGCATCAATAATCAATTCTCTTTTGATGCTTTTGTCAACGAAGTAAAAAAGGCCAATAAGCGAATAAACTCTTTTAAGGATTTATTGCAAATAAGCGAGGACTTTTTACGGAATAATGTTATTTCGTTGGCAACTGACGATCAAATCGGTCCAGGATCGAGAATGCCAGAGGAGTCCGTTTTGAGAAGCTATGAACTCACCAAATTGGCTCAACAGCTTAGCAGAAAACTGGACAGCAAAAATCTACAAGCGTCCAAAGACCTGATTACGGAATATGCATCTTCACTTGTGAATACCGGGAATACCATGCCTTTCATTTATGCCTTGAACAAAGGGGAGTTTAAGCCATACGAATTAAATAAAATGGGACAAATTATTGAAGATGGCAGGGGCGACAAATTGGCATTTCCTTTGTTTATTGAGCTAATTTGGTCCTATTGGCACGAAGAGTCCATGCTGCTGCAAACGATAAAAGTCATTAGTCTTAGATTTCAGAATGCCTATTCCCCTACTACCAAAAACCAATTGGTCAACTTCACCACCGACCCGCTTAAGTCTTTAAGCAATATACTTTGGGATTACGTGAAATATGAAGACGACTTGCTTTCTGTTAGAAGAAGAGCTTTTGAGTATGATCAACACTACGGTCTTAAACTTTATGGCAAAGCCACCGAAAACCTTAGATCTGTAGACAGCCGTTCTAAATTCCTTGAAGCCTTTCATAGTCTTTTACATATTTGCTGCGGATACTTTAAAGAAGTGGATGACACAACTGTTGTGGCTGATCCATTCCCGGTAAAAAATGCTTTACGTGAACTTCACCTTGTTTTAAGTGAAGGTGGAACAAACCAGTATGGCGATTTACCATGGACTTCGAGGGTTGAAATGTATACGATTAAATGGATACTTGGACAGCCAGAAATGAAAGACTTCTTGAGAGGCAGGCCAATGGTTCGCTATCAGGAAAGCTGGATGGAAGTTGTTGATACCATGAAAAAATTGCAAGGGTGGAACGATACCAGTGTTTCTCATTTTTTTGAACTAGCGACAATGGGAGAACAAATACTTCTATCGGTGCGGTTTGGTGACTGGAACAGCACAAGTACTTCACGACAAGAGGCTGAAAATTGGGTTCTTTTTTGGCGCGATGAAATTCAGTCGTACATACACGCTTACAGAATTGTTACCGGAATTGACCTTACCAAAGGTGTTAACACTCAAATGCCGGGTCAACTGATTAAAAGCAGAACCGTAGCTGTTACTTCAAAATAGCAATGTCATATAAAAAACAGGTAAAATGGAAACACTAACATCAAATAATTATATCCATCAGGAAGAAGATGTGATTAGTCAATTTTTAAATGACTATCCATCTCAAAACAATTCGATTGATAATGAATTTGAAATAATTGGAGTTGATGAACGAAAAAGAATTACCCAGACAACGCTTGCACCCTTCAGGTATGTATGCCATGTTGAAATTACACGAAACGGGGTCAAGGTAAAGGGCAGAACAGGAGTTCTTATTGGCCCTAAGACGGTGCTGACTGCTGCGCACTGCATTTGGGATGAGTCAGTTGATCGCTTAGAAGACCTAAGCAAGGTTTCAATAAGAGTCATTCCTGGTCGCAATGGATCTTTGCAACCTCTCTCGGCATCCAGAGCAGTAAAACTTGTTGCCTCTCCGGGATACAACAAATCAAAAGGTGCATCTAAGGCGGATTATGGTATTATTCATTTAAATGATCCTATAGGAAACAACATTGGTTACTGGAGTTTAAAATATAGAAAAACCAAAGCCGACACCCTGGGAACAAGTACCTTGTCAGGCAATCTGCCGGTGGCTCCGGGCAAATTATTCGTCAATCTTTGTGGATATCCTACTGATAAGTCGGGTCAACAACAATACTCTTCTTACGGAAAAACGGTATTAAACAAAGATGGGATGCTTCACTACCTCAATGATACTTATTTTGGACATAGTGGAAGTCCAGTTTGGATTAAAAGAGCTGCTTCAATGGGTGGAAGGGTATTGGTTGGAATTCATGTGGCAGGTGATGATGCAATTGGCGTGAAAGCCAATAGAGCGGTTTTTATAAATACCCAGGTAAGAAACTTTATTATTACAAATTTGAAATAGCGGGATTTTAAAATGATGATAATTGACTCGCATTGTCATGTCGGTAAAGGAGATTGCTTAACAGATCCTGCCAATACTAGTGCCTCGTTGAAGAATTATCTTCAACAGGCACAATGGGCAGGCATCAATAAAACGATACTTCTTCCTGCATTAAATAATACCTACCATAACCTAAATAAAAAAATAGCAGCCATTACTTTGCGATGGCCTCAAAAATTCGTGGGTTTCGGAATGATACATCCGGTAAACGACAGAGGAAATGAAAAGGATGTAATTGAAAAAATTGTGAAGGAGTATAATTTATCAGGATTGAAAATCCATAAATATGACGGACATATCAATCGTCAAATATGCAGCGAAGCGGCTAAATATAACCTGCCGATTCTATATGATGTAATGGGAGATGTGGCCCATGTTGAATTGCTGGCCCAGGAGTTTCCGAAGGTTAATTTTATCATTCCTCATCTGGGGAGCTTTGCTGACGACTGGAAAGCTCAACAATACTTCATTCATATACTGGCACAATATCCAAACATTTATACCGATACCTCTGGAGTAAGGAGATTTGAATTGTTAATGAGAGCCTATAAAAGTGCCGGGCCGAATAAAATAATATTTGGTTCAGACGGGCCATGGTTAAATCCTGAGGTTGAGTTGTTTAAAATTAAAGCCATGCGCTTATCCAAAGATCATTTGCAAATGATACTCAGCCAGAACATTCAAAGCCTAATGGCTCAAGTCAAACGACTCGTTTGACGCCTCTGTTTTAATAGCTGAAAGTCGCATCTGTATGGTTCGCTCATTTATGCCTAAGGCCTTAGCAGCTTGTCTTGTACTTCCGTTTCCGTTTTTTAATGCTTCATTTATCACTGCATTTATGGCCTTGTATTTGATCTCTCCCAGGTGCATACCTTTTGAGAGTGCTTCCTTAGCCATCAGTTCAAAGCTGCATATATTTTGAGTTGAATGCTCGGGCAATTCGTCATCTTGTAAATCGGGAAGATGAGTTGCCAAAACGGATCCAAAACCCGGGTGTTTTGCCGCAATGTGTTCTATAATAAACTTCAGTTCCCTAACATTACCCGGATACTCGTAGGAATACAACTCATTTTTTGCCTGCTCACTGAACTCAAGTTTTTTTAAGCCATTTGGTTTTTTCGAAAAAAAATGGTTGCACAATAAGGGAAGATCTTCCTTCCGTTCCCTGAGTGATGGAACTTTAAAAACGCCACATGCTATTCTGTAATATAAATCCTGTCTAAAATTTCCGATCTTTACCTCTTCCTTTAAATTTCTGTTTGTGGCACATACTAGCCTAAAATCAGTACTCATATAATAATTTGTTCCTACTTTTTTAAAAATCCCATCCTCAACTACTCTCAGTAGAGCCGACTGTAAATGAGGCGACAACTCTCCAACTTCATCTAAAAACAGAGTGCCTCTGTTAGCCTGAGCAAAAGCGCCTTCTCTACTTGATATAGCTCCTGTAAATGCCCCCTTTTCGTGCCCAAAAAACTCACTTCCCCACAAGTCAGGCATAATGGTTGTGCAATCCAACAAGACAATGTTTTCATCCCGCCGTTTTTCACTTATTGTGTGAACCAATCTTGCTAAAGCTTCTTTTCCTGTTCCGCTTTCGCCAATCAATAATATCGGCATATCGGTAAATAAAGAAGTTTCAATTAATTGATGCAAGAAGTGGATCCAAACCCGGCTCTCTCCAACGAGGTTCTCTTTTACATAGTCACTTCCTATTACCTCCGCAATTTTCTGAAACCTTCGTATGTAAATAGTAATGGCCATCTCTACTTCAGGGAGAGAAAAAAAGGGAATAAAAAGACCTATCTTTTTAAAAAAGGACCTTCCTAAAACCTTTGGATTGTTTTTATCTATATTTAAAACCAGAATTTCATAAAAGGAAAGTTGATTGATAAAGTCCATTATACTAGAGTCTAAGGTGCTCCCGTCAATGCACAACAGGTAAATGCCTGACTCTATTTGACCTTCTTTTGCCGGCTGAAACCCAT
The DNA here is from genome assembly GCA_002412555.1 of Marinilabiliaceae bacterium UBA5213. Classification (GTDB taxonomy): domain Bacteria; phylum Bacteroidota; class Bacteroidia; order Bacteroidales; family Marinilabiliaceae; genus Geofilum. The sequence continues at coordinate 28,005 of DHVH01000329.1, forward strand.
GGCGTAATAATAGCTTGTTCAACAAAGAAGGAACACTTTTTGAGGTCAAATTAACAGAGAAGGTCTTCAACATATCTAGAAGTTGAATAGGTTTTAGAAACTTCAGAATTTCTTTCGCTAATCGCAATTTAATAATAAACCTTCCTGAATGCACAATTTATTTTACAGAATAATTGGGCAAAAAATTCGATCTTTTGGCGTTTCCTTGATTTATCTCTGGCACAAATTCAGTAACAATGACATTCAAGATGTCTTGTTTTTCCAATTTTCTTCTTGTCAGTCGAAGTAGTTTTGTCTTGAATTTTGATGTTTAACTTAACAAAAAAAAAGATGGAAAAAATTATTTCATGGGTGGAAATTCCGACCGCCGACTTTGATCGTGCCGTTCAATTTTACAACAAAGTCTTGAAATTGGAAATGACGGGAGAGGATTTTGGGACGGAAAAAATGGCTTGTTTCCCCTCCGGGGAAGGGGCTATTGTTTATGCGCCGGGTTATGCTCCCTCTCACAATGGCGTTATTGTTAGTCTGCTGGTGCCAGACAGTATTGACCTAACTGCTGCACGCATTGAGGAGCTTGGTGGAAAGATTACACATGCAAAAACAATGATTGAAGCAGAAGGAAAAGGTTATTTTGCTGTATTTTTGGATTCTGAAGGTAACCGTCTGGGACTTCATGAAAAATTGTAGAAAAAGAAAGGCCGACTAAGGTCGCTCAGTGGTTCTCATTGTGTTCTTTGTGGTTCTCTGTGATACCTTTAATAATTGTTACACAGAGTTTCACGGAGAACACATGAAGTTGCACAGGGACCCTTTTTTTACTGCTAAATGTTTTTTTAGCTTTTATAAAATCGGATCAATGAGTTTTAATCTGGCATACCCTTCGCAAAAGCTAAAACCCTATATTAAACAATATTGGGCCATTGAGCATGTGTTGAAAAGCGGAGCGGCTTATTTGCAGAGAATTGTTCCCAGTGGCTTGCCTGAACTTATTTTGTACATAGATCACAAACCTAAATCTGAAAAAAGGTCGATTGAAGCGCATTTACTCCTTAATGGACAGCACAACGATTATTACGACCTCCATATTTCAGAGGATCTGTCAATCTTCTCAATTTTATTTCAGCCCCAGGGGGTGCGTCAGTTTTTTAATTTGCCATTCAGCGAACTCACCAATCGAAGTGTGCCCTTAGAATTTATCAATGGTGCCTTGAGTAAGGAATTGCAAGGCAAATTGTCGGATAATATATCATTCAACAATCGGGTGCTTATTGCTGAAGATGTTTTTTGTCAGCAACTGACTGCCAATAAGAAGGATTATGATTTTAATAGGATAAGTCATACGGTTGAGGTCATCAGAAATACGAAAGGAGTGGTGGAAATAGACTTTCTTTCGCAGCAGGCCTGTTTGAGCAGAAAACAGTTCGAGCGCATGTTTTTAGGGTACATTGGGATTTCCCCAAAGCAATACCTGAAAATTGTACGATTCCAATCCGCTCTGCATATTAATTCACAAAGCAATGACTTGTCGATGACTCAACTGGCACATGAAAGCGTCTATTACGATCAATCTCATTTTATCAATGATTTTAAAGCATTGACAGGATTGACCCCTAAAAAATTCTTTGCAGACTGCGATTCTGTGTCTGATTTTTTTGGGTAATGTGGCAAATTTTAGTTGGTGACTTTTTTGTTTTAATGTGGTATATTATGGTCGTAAGGTGGATGAGGAAATAGGCTCTGCTGGGGAGCAACCTATCAGCAATAAATCTTACAAACATACAGTATGAGTAAAATGGGATAGTTTATTGCTATCCCATTTTTATTATACTGGAGTTTCAAGTAGGCTAAGAAAACCCATTTTTATTTTTGGTTCTTTAGCCACAGATACCATTGGATGTAATGCTTAAAATGTTTCTTGGTTAAGCCCCTATGGATTGCTAAATGGCCCTTTAGATGTCCGAAAAACGACTCAAGCCCATTGGTTGATTTGGGAATTCTTGGATTATCAAGATAGTGGAACATATCAGGTAATGCTCTTTTTAATACCACAAAAGATCGTCTTACCATTTTGTGTTTATACCAAAACCTTCCAGTTTCAGGGTTAAAGCTTTTTTCAGCAATAAAGTCTTTATGTTTTTCATTCCAGGCAATCAATTCAACAATCCAATACCCCCACTGGTTTCTTGTTTCTATCCAATGAAGCTTTTTGACAATTGCTAAAAGCTCAAATCCAGCTTCACTCTTTGGATTTAACGTTAGCCATATCTTACACATCCGTTGGACGTGGACAACACACCTTTGTATTAAAATTGAGTTGTCTGCTGACCGTATGGCTTTTAACACTGACCTATGTCCATCACAAGTTATGCTTTCAATTTGAACACCTAGGGCTAACAAATTAGTGATGTCCTCTTTTATTTCTTCGTACCACTCGCCATCTGTTATCCGGTACAATTGAGTGTACTTGATGGTATTATCTCTATAGAGTACTAGGCACAACTTGTTGGCAAAATAGGTGCCATCCATCAGTAAATTAAGCTTTTCCGAAGGCCTCACATGTAGAACCGGCCTCTTGGAAAGATAATAATCAAAGTAGGATTGTAAGGTTCTGGGGCTATATCCGCTGATATGGCTAATTTGAATAATAGTTTGCCTGCCAAGCACCCAGTCTTTAAACCACTTAAATCTATTCTGACGACTTACTCCTTGGTTTGTAAAAGTGAAAAGTATACCACAATTTTTACATTTGAAGCGTTGTTTCCCTTGCTGTTTTCCCCACTTAATTACATCTAAACTATCACAACTCCAACAGCGTTTTTTCTTAGATATTATCATAAAAAAAGAGTTTATTGAAACCAATTTCAATAAACTCTTCGAAATATCAATATACACAATGCATTCAGAGGTTTTTACCAACTATTTTTTGCTATTATATCT
>DHVH01000316.1 GCA_002412555.1 Marinilabiliaceae bacterium UBA5213
GACGCCTGACAAGAGACCATTGGAGGTGTTGAAATGATTAAAGACGTGGATTTTTTCATGCTTGGTGAACACGTGCAAACGTCCTGCCTTGGTCGCTGCCCAAATTCTTTGTTGGGGGTCTTCAAATAGCGCTCTGACGATGTTATCAGAAATATGGGTGCCTTGTGGTTGGGGAAGCAGGTGATCAAAAGCAGGATATTTAAGAATTATTTTTTCGAGACCTCCCTGAAACTGTCCTGTGCCCACCCATAACTGACCCGAGTGGTCTTCGGTGATGGCCATTACTATGTTTGATGAAATAGAATTGGGATTTTTTGGATTGTTTTTAAATTGAGTGAATTTTTTTGCTTGTCGGTCATATAAATTGAGAGCTCCTTCATGGGTGCCTATCCAGAGGTTGTCCTGACTGTCCTCGAAAAATACATGGCGCTCTGAGTCGGGCAGAGTGGATTGACCAGGGTCCAGAAACTGATGAAATTCTGACAGGCTGGTTTCGAGGTCGAAACCAGTGATGCCAAACTCCTCTGTAGTTATCCACACTTTGTTGAAGCGATCTTCATAGATTTTATCAACTTGCTCGCCAATCAATTCAACATCTCTCCAATTGTTGCTTCCGGGTAAAAAAATTTGCATCCCATTTTGCGAAAAGGCTGCCAGGATGGTGCCGTTTTTGGTAATGTGCAAATTCGATATTTCGTCGGATTTTAAGGAGGGGTTGGCGGCAGAATCTATATAGGTATATAATTGATCAGACTTTAAAAACTTTAGAATACCGTCTTCTTTGGTACCAAACCAAAGCTCGGTAGCTGTTTCAATCATGGCTGTGAAGGTGTGCGAAATGAAAAGGTGGGTGAAGGTTGGCGCATTATTGCTGAGTGTTTCTTTTTCTACCAGGGTGAGTCCTCTTTGCGTCCCAATCCAAATATTTCCGAATTGATCTGACCTGATAAACGAAACATGCTCATTGGAAATAGCGTGAATGCCCCTGGAAGTGTAGTGTGCTTCATCGTAGGAATGATTGCGTGGATTGTAAATAAGGCGTAAAACGCCTTTATTTCTTAGGCCTATCCATATTTCATCCTTTGAATATTGCAGGAATTCTGAGAAAACAGCATGTCCTTCTTCTATTTCTGAAAAGAGGTATGAAAGCGACCGGAAAGTCTCTGAAACCGGATCAAAATAATGGTAATGACCGTCATGCGTTTCAAACCAGATAAAACCCTGGTGGTCTTCCCAAATATTGACAACTCTGTTGTGCGTGAAATTTTGTCGACCCTCTTCTTCGTTCATGAAAACACGAAATTTATTGCCGTCAAATCTGTTGAGTCCGTTATTGGTACCAATCCACAGGAAGCCTTTAGAGTCACATAGGATGCTGGTGGCCGTGTTTTGAGACAATCCTCTGGAGGTGTTGAAATGCTCAAACCTCAAGATTTCAGCAGCCTTAAGTTGGACTTGATGGAAAAAGGCCGCGAAGGTGATAAAAAAGATGGCCCGTAAATATATTTTGGTTGTTTTGTTCATATAGTATTCTGGTTTTATTCGCTTGCAGAGGAATAAGGCAGTGGTGTTACTAAAGATATAAAATAATTGCCCTTAAGATATAAAAGTGTCAAATATATTAAAAATATGTTAGGGTTTTAAATCATAGCTTGGTTATGTGATGAGCGATTAGTGGGTGCTTGCAAAATGTTTTTGGGCTGAAAGACAGACGTAATATAATGTGGTTTATTATGTGGGGTAAATTGTTCAATTGTTAAGAGATGGTAATATTCGAACTATTATTGGTGTAAATTTGTGGTCATTCGTTTTCAAACAAAATATTTAATAAGATGAAGCATTTTTTACCCTTAGTTTTAAGTTGGCTGTTGATGAGCGGCGTAGCGTTACTTGATGTGAAGGCTAGCCCCAATGCAAGTAATGTGGTTGTAGAGAATTCTGTTCCGGTTGCATTTCCGGGTGCTGAGGGGTTTGGACGATTTGCCACAGGTGGAAGGGGCGGACGCATTATTTATGTTAATAATCTCAACAATTCAGGTGCAGGGTCTTTTCGACAGGCAGTGGAGGTTGAAACGGGTGCCCGAATAGTGGTCTTTAACGTATCCGGAATTATTGAATTGGAGTCCAGGATCAATATAAAAAATGGGAATTTGACCATTGCCGGACAAACAGCGCCCGGTGACGGCATTACGCTTAAGAACCATGAAGTGTATGTGGGAGCCAATAATGTTATCATACGGTTTTTGCGCTTCCGAATGGGCGATGAGCGGCAGACCGAAAATGACGCCCTGTGGGGGAGAAGACAAAATACCATTATCATCGATCATTGCACCATGAGTTGGGCAACGGATGAAGCTTCTTCCTTTTATGATAACAATGATTTTACTATGCAGTGGTGCTTGCTTTCTGAGAGTCTTCGGATTTCGGTGCACGGCAAGGGAACGCATGGGTATTTGGGTATTTGGGGTGGCAAGAAGGCCAGTTTTCATCACAATCTGATAGCCCATCATGATAGCCGTAATCCCCGATTTTGCGGTAGCCGCTATTCGAATCTGCCCGACCAGGAGCAGGTCGATTTTCGCAACAATGTTATTTATAATTGGGGTGGTAATAGTGGTTATGCCGGTGAGGGTGGAAGCTACAACATGGTAAACAATTACTATAAACCCGGACCAGCCAGTAGTAACCGTGCCAGAATTTTTCAGCCCTATGCGGATAATGGTAGTAATGCTCAGCCTGCCGGTGTTTGGGGAATGTTTTATGTTGATGGCAATTTTATGAACCAATCTACTTCTGTAACTACTGATAATTGGGTTGGCATTCATCCCAATCCGTCTAATAAAAACAAGGAAGAGCTCAAGAGCTATACGGAGTTTGATAAGGGACAGATCACTACTCATTCGGCCCAGGATGCTTTTGATGCTGTTTTGGCTTTTGCGGGTGCCAGTTTTAAGCGAGACAAAGTAGATGCGCGTATTGCCAATGAAACACTTACTGGGACCTATACCTATACAGGGTCCAATGGCAGTATCAATGGTTTGATTGATAGTCAGACCGATGTCGGTGGCTGGCCCTCTTATGAGTCCTTGCCTGCCCGCCTAGATTCGGATGGTGATGGCATCCCTGATGCCTGGGAAATTCAATTTGGTTTGGATCCTAATGACGCAACGGATGGAAGTACTTACGAGTTAAGCACCATGTTTACGAATGTCGAGGTTTATTTGAACAGTCTGGTGCAGCACATTATGGATCAAAAGAACAGCGCTGGGATAGCCAATTATACGGATGTCTTTGAATGGAATGCACCTGCAGCAACGCTTGAATCAACAGGTGAAACTACTCAGACCATTTCTGGTGGAGAGGCTATTGCAACATTCAGCTTTTCTTGGACGAATGCGCTTTCCATGGATATAAGAGGTTTGCCGGATGGCCTGACCCTGGAGGTTGATGAAGCTCAAAAAACGGGGACCATTTCGGGTCAACCGTCTGTCTCGGGTGTGTTTGAGTATACAGTTGCAACAGTCGGTGGCGTTATTCCGGCTTATGCCTTTGGTTCAATTACAATTGAAGGGGATATACCCAACTCATTAAATAAAGTAAAAGCGAATCAAGGGCTTTATATTTTCCCCAACCCCTTTAATGACCAGCTGAACTTTTTTAGCGAGTTCAATGAAATCAAAGCCGTTGATATTTATTCGTATGATGGACGCCTGGTGAAACAACTTAAGGTTTCAGGCTTCTCAGTTAACATTAACAGCAGTAAGATGAGAAACGGTTTGTATTTGCTACAGGTCATTTTTGCTGATGGAAGCCGACAGACAGCCAAACTGGTTAAACAGTAAGCCTTTTTTATTCATGAATTGTCCTTATGAGAGGTATATTTAATTTATTGAGATCTGTTTTGTGATTTGTGATCGCAGAAAAGCATAGACTAACAAGATCCTTACAACGACTTTCCTGAATCTTTTTGGAAAGTCGTTGGCGTTTATCTCCTGTGTTATTTTGGATAATCCCACTTCTTTATTAAATATTAAGGTGTTGTTTATTAGTATTATGATTATTTGTCACGGTTGTCCAAAAGCAATTCGTACTACCTTTTCAGACAATTTGTGTCCGAGGCAACCAACGCCTAATAGCTATCTTGCAATAGTTAAAAAATGTTCGAAAAGCGAAAAACAAATTAAATGTATTTATAATGACTACTAACAAAATTTTATGCGGACTGGCAGGGATGGCCTTGATTAGCTCTATGCTGCTTTCCTGCGCATCTGATGAAAAGGAAGCGCCCAGCTACGCATGGGTGTACGATAACATTGAGTTTGATATACCAGTTGTACAGGAGCCTTCTTTTGCAGCCAATACGGTCAATTTGGCCGCTATAGGTGGGGTGGCTGACGGATTAACGCTGAATACTGCGGCGATAGCAAAAGGTATTGATAGGTTGACTGCTAAAGGCGGAGGGAAATTGATCATCCCCGCTGGTTTGTGGATTACCGGCCCCATTGTCTTAAAAGACAATATAAATCTGCATCTTGAAGATGGTGCTCTTTTACGCTTCAGTGATGATTTTGATTTGTACCCTATTGTTGAAAGCACCTTTGAAGGCATCATGACCTGGCGCTGCCAGTCGCCCATCAGCGGTCGCGACTTGGAAAACATTGCCATTACCGGCCTGGGAACCATTGATGGTAACGGACAGGCTTGGCGACCTGTTAAGCGCTTTAAAATGACGGATAACCAATGGCGAAACCTGCTTGCTTCAGGCGGCTCACTGGTAGACAATGGTGCATACTGGTTTCCTAGTGAGGGTGCTGCTTTGGGTTACGTTACAGCCAAAGGCAGTAACATCCCAAGCTTTGATACCTTTGAGGAATACGCAGCCATCAAGGATTTTCTTCGACCAGTAATGGTGAGTCTGATTAATTGCAAAAATGTATTGCTGGATGGTCCTACTTTCCAGAATTCTCCTGCCTGGAATATTCACCCCTTACTATGTGAGGATGTTACCATAAGAAACCTGACTGTTCGCAATCCATGGTATTCACAAAATGGTGATGGTCTGGATTTGGAATCCTGTAAGAATGTGGTGATTTATAACAACCAATTTGATGTGGGCGACGATGCCATCTGCTTTAAATCGGGACGTGACCAGGATGGGCGCGACAGGGGTGTACCTACCGAGAATGTTATTGTGAAGAACAATGTAGTTTACCACGGGCATGGAGGTTTTGTTGTGGGCAGTGAAATGTCAGGCGGCGTGCGCAACGTGCACGTGTCTGATTGCACCTTTATGGGAACCAATATCGGTATTCGTTTTAAAAGTACACGCGGACGGGGAGGCATTGTTGAGAACATATTTATCTCTAATATTAATATGATTGATATTCCTACTGAGCCCATTCGCTTTAATATGTTTTATGGCGGTTTTGCACCTGTACTGGATGACGGCAACAGTAGTACTGATTTGATTGATACAGAGGCACCTGCTGTAGGTGTGACAGAAGAGACTCCAATTTTTCGTAACATAAAAGTAAAAAACATTGTGGCCAATGGTTTTGGTAATGCTGCGCTTTTTATGGGCTTGCCCGAAATGAAATTGGAAAATGTTTCTCTTGAGAATGCTGTTTTGCGTGCACCAAAGGGTTTTACCATGATTGATGTGAATGGTGTTGAGTTGATTAATGTGCAGGTGATTCAGGAGGAGGGTCCGGCCATGACCATTTTTAATAGCAATAATGTGGATCTATCGGGTTTTGTTTTCAATAAAGAAACGGAACTGCCTGGTGTTGCTGTTTCAGGTGCTGCCAGCGGAAATATTCATTTAAGAGGAAGCGATTTCAGCAATTTGGAAAAAGAACTGCTGCTGGTCGGTGGTGCCAGTGAGCAATCAGTTGTCATAAAATAGTTAGGTGTGAAGTGAATGGAGTCGGGTGCCATTAGGCAACCCGACTTTTTTTTAAAAGATAGTTGATGCAGTATCTTAATAACAATAGATCGTTAGGTTGGAGACAAGCGAAGCGTAGTCCCGCGAAGCGGGATCATTAGGTTGATAGGCAAAATTAAATCCATGATAATCAGCAAGTCATGCTTTTGCAACCAGTAAGTACAAGTCATTTAAAATAAGCGATTTACAAAGCAATAACGAACTATTATTAATAATAGACTATGAAAAAAATACTTTGCTTATGCGTTGTGATCATTTTGGGCATGGCCTGTCAACCCAAGGATGAGTCCATTACTCTGTTTTTGGCCGGTGATTCCACGGTTGCTAATAAGCCTTATAAGGAAGGAAATCCGGAAAAAGGCTGGGGACAAGTATTCCCACTCTATTTCAATGAAGGTGTGAAAATAGAGAACCATGCCGTTAATGGACGCAGTACTAAAAGTTTTATGGATGAAGGCAAGTGGGATGCATTGATGCAAAGCGTTTCTCCCGGTGATTATGTTTTCATTGAATTTGGCCATAATGATTCCAAAAATCAGGATACTACCCGTTATGCAGCTGCCAATGGTGCATATAGTGACCATCTTCGCCAGTTTGTTGAGGATGTGAGAAGGCTACAGGCCACACCGGTGCTGCTAACACCTATAGTGCGCCGAAAGTTTGATGAGCAGGGTCGGTTTTACGATACTCATGGCGATTATCCGGAGGCTGTGCGTAAGATAGCTCGGGATATGGATGTATTGTTGATTGATTTGCACGCTGCCACACGGGTGCTTGTTGAGCAGGTTGGTGAAGAGACTTCAAAGAAGCTATTTCTTCATATTGGTGTCCATGAATATGCTCACCTGGAGTTGCCCATTGAAGATGATACCCATCTATCCGCCTACGGGGCGTTTAAAGTTGCCGACATGGTGGTGGCTGTACTTAAAGAAAAAGCACCTGAGTTGGTGCCATTTATTAAAATGTAAAGGCAAACATCCATTAAATTAGCATTTATTGACTTATAAAAATATCTGTTTAAAGTAATTGATTTTAATAATTGATTTTTCGCTATTTGACTTATGTTGCTGATATTGAGGGTTTAGATAATTAATAGCACTTTATTTTAGTCAATTCGTATACCTATTTTGGATATTCTTTCTCACCAATGCACCAATAAGTCTGTATAAATTGCCATAAATATGTTAACAGTCCCTAACGCAATAATTTTAAATCAGCAAATAGAAAACGAAATGACAAAATCACAAAAAATAATTAAAACGTCTTTGTTAATAGATGGTAATGTGTTAACTAGGTAATTACTAAGTAATCAATTTAAATTATGAGAAAAAGAGAAATTTTTCGATTGTTATTGATCATGGGCATATGGGCTTTTGGCCTTTCAGCTTTTGCCCAGGACAGATTAGTCACCGGTAACGTGGTTGATTCAAGCGGAGAGCCCTTGCCCGGTGTTAATATTATCATAAAAGGAACTACTACTGGTACTGTAACCGATTTGGATGGTAATTTTCAGTTACAGATATCAGATGCTGCTAATGCCATAATTGTTCTTCGATTTATAGGATTTGAGGACCAGGAAATTGCTATTCAGAACCGGACAAATTTAACCGCCGTGATGCAAGCAAGTTTTATTGGACTCGATGAGGTCGTTGCCATTGGTTATGGCACGGCAAGACGTCGTGACTTAATGGGTTCAGTTTCTTCAGTTACATCAGAGCAATTAAACATTGCCCCGGTGGCATCTGCTGTGGAAGCGATGACCGGACGTATGGCTGGTGTTCAGATTACTACCACTGAAGGTAATCCTGATGCTGATATTAAAATTCGTGTTCGCGGAGGAGGTTCCATTACCGGAGATAATTCACCCTTGTACATTGTGGATGGTTTCCCGGTTGCAAGCATTTCGGATGTCTCACCTTCAGATATTGAGTCCATTGATATTCTTAAAGATGCTTCTTCCACTGCAATTTATGGAGCACGAGGGGCCAATGGCGTTGTTATCGTGACTACTAAAAGCGGAAAGGCCGGACGTTTTTCTGTTTCGTACAATGCCTATTACGGCGTTAAGGAGATGGCCAAGAAACTGGATGTCCTTGACCCATATGATTACGCCAGGTGGCATTATGAGTTGACGAAATTACGACCTGTTCAAGAGAGCGTTTATACCGATTACTTTGGCAACTTTAACGATATGGATATGTATCGTGGTGTTAGGGGTAATGATTGGCAAGATCAGGTTTTCGGACGTGCCGGTAGTTCTTCTAATCACAGTCTAAGTCTTACTGGTGGTTCTGAAATGATTCGTTTCTCTATGAATTATTCACACCACTATGATAAAGCCATCATGCAAAGCTCCAATTTTCGTCGGGATAATATCAGTTTGAAAGTTAACAGCAATCCTACCGATAAGCTTACATTGGATATGTCGGTACGCTACAGTGATACCAGTGTGGATGGTAGTGGTGCCAATGCAATGAATGATAAAGGTTCTACATCTGATTCACGTCTTAAGCATGCAGTGATGTATACCCCCATTCCTTTAAAGGGTATTGGTGATATTTTGGTGGATGAAGATGCTGATTCTGATTTGATTAATCCCATCCGTGCCATGGATGATAGTTACAGAGAACGTAACCGATCTAACTGGAATGTGAATGGTTCTGTGGGATATGAGTTGTTTAAAAACCTTACCATCAAAACCGAATTAGGTTTGGACGATTACAATCAGGTGGACAACCGCTTTTATGGGATGTCAACTTATTATGTCCGCAACAATGTGGGTGACTTTGTAAATATGCCTGCAGCGGTTGAATCAGGTGTTTATCGGAAATCCTTCCGAAATACCAATACCATGTACTATGATTTCAAAGAGTTATTGTCTGAGAACCATAGTCTCAATATTTTGGCCGGACAAGAGTATATGAGTGAAAGTTCTTCCAACTTAGATGCGGAGACATGGGGATTACCCACCTTCTACGATGCAGAAATGGCTTTTAAATTCATGTCATCAGGAACCCCATCTATTTACTCGCATTTCTACAATCCGGACGATAAATTGTTTTCCTATTTTGGTCGTGCCAACTATGATTTTATGGGAAAATATAGTTTTACCACTACTTTCCGGGCTGATGGTTCAAGTAAATTTTCCGATAATAATCGCTGGGGTTATTTCCCAAGTGCTGCAGTTGCCTGGCGACTTTCTGAAGAGAGCATTTTTCAGGCACATTGGTTGGATAATCTAAGAATGCGTTTCAGTTATGGATCTGCAGGTAATAATAAAATTCCCGCCAACCAGATGTCCAAGACTTTTGCCGTTTCTCCTTCTGTAGAACACGGGTGGACCAGTCATGGCGTTACCTGGTCGGCCGGAAATCGTTTGGACAATCCCGATTTGAAATGGGAAACCACCATTACACGTAACCTTGGATTGGATTTTGCAGTTTTCAGGAGTCGTGTAAGTGGTTCTGTTGAAGTTTATCAAAATAGCACAAAGGATCTGTTGTTAGAGTATAACGTTGCCGGATCCGGATATGCATCGCAATTTAGAAATACAGGAGAAACTGAAAACAAGGGATTGGAAGTTGCCTTGAATTATGTGGCTTTTGATACCCGGGATTATGGTCTTTCGTTCAATTTCAATATTGGTTTCAACAAGAATGAGATTGTTACCATGGGAATGATGGAAGATTTTGGTGCCAGTTCAAATTGGGCTTCTTCAGAAATTTCTCAGGATTTCTGGATTTCCAGAGGTGGATCTGTAGGTCAATTTTATGGGTATGTGACGGATGGCAGATATGAGGTGAGCGATTTTGAAGGTTATGACAATGCGCTTAATCAGTGGATTTTGAAACCAGGAGTTGCAAATAATTCACTGTTGGGCTACAATGTAAGACCTGGCGCCCTGAAGCTGCAAGATTTACCAGATGAAGAAGGTAACTATGACGGCATTATCAACCTTGATGACCGTCAGATTATTGGAGATGCCAATCCTAAGCATACTGGTGGTTTTGCGCTAAGTGGACGTTATAAGGGTTTTGATTTAAATGCCAATTTCAATTGGGTTTATGGCAATGATATTTATAATGCCAATAAAATTGAATTTACTTCTTCCCGCAAGTACCGTTACCGGAACATGATTACTCAAATGGAGTCAGGAGAGCGGTGGACCAACTTGCTTGCTGATGGAACGATAAGTAATGATCCGGCTCAGTTGGAAGCGATGAATGCCAATACCAATCTATGGTCCCCTTATTTCTCGAGTGCAATATTCCACAGCTGGGCCGTTGAAGATGGTTCTTTTCTTAGGTTGAGCACACTTTCCCTGGGATACACCATTCCCACTTCATTAACGCAACGCTTTAATGTTGAAAGGCTAAGGTTTTATGCAACCGGGTATAATTTATGGTTATGGACCAATTATTCCGGTTATGATCCAGAGGTTGATACACGAAGAAGTTCACCTCTTACGCCCGGAGTTGATTATTCAGCTTACCCGAAAAGCAGACAAGTTGTTTTTGGAGTTAATCTGAATTTTTAGGACTGAAATAATATAAAATTGAATTGTATGAAAAAGTTATTGAATATATTTTCAGCCCTCATAATTGGGGGATTGGTGGCATCCTGTGAGGATGTTTTGGAGGCTCCCACGCAATCGTCATTTGACGAAACCATAGTGTTTTCGAATCATACTTTGGCCGAGCAAGCAGTTTTCGGCATTTACACTACTTTTGGTGAGACCAATGCCCACAGATCCAGATATTCTGCTTACTACGGACTGAATACAGATATTGAGTGGAGCAACTCTTCAGGAAATCCAAATTCGGGAGCTTCACCAAGTGAGAGTCAGGAGTTGTACGGGTATATAACACCTCCATCGAGTAATCCTATGAACACCATTAGTGGAGGGTTTCCCAATAATTCCTGGGCAATGATTTATAAAGGTATTGAGAAGGCCAATGTGGCTATTCAGGGCTTGAGAAATCATGGGAACGTAGAGTCTGATGCCAAAATGGCTTCCTTATTCGGTGAAGCTATTACCATGCGTGCGGTTTTGTACCATGATTTGTTAAGAGCATGGGGAGACCTTCCTGCTCGTTTTGAGCCTGTTACAACTAATACAATTTACCTTCAGAAGAGTGATCGGGATGAGATTTATAAGCGTTTGCTTTCTGATTTGGAAGAGGCAGCCAATTTAGTGCCATGGCCTAATGAATCTGCTCAAACTCAAACTGTTGAGCGTGTTAATAAGGCCTTTGTAAAAGGCTTGTATGCCCGTCTGGCTCTATGGGCCTCGGGTTATTCGCAACGCCCGGTGGAATTAAATAGCGGAAATGGTCAGAGTACCATTCGTTTGAGTCAGGACCCGGAATTGTCAAAGGCCGTCTTGTATCCAAAGGCTTTGGCTGCACTTGAAGACATTATTGAAAGTGGGACCGTTAGGCTTGAACCTAATTTTGTGGACGTGTGGAAGTATAATATGCAAGATGGTGTTGCAGCAGGAAGAGAATCTATGTTTGAAATACCCTACTCCAATTCCCGGGGAAGGTGGATGTACACCTGGGCCATTCCTCACCGCACAACGGATAAGTACACATTGAATACCAACGGAGGTTCTGGTGGACCTGTTCCTTATCTTTTCTTTGATTATGATGAGGAAGACCGCAGGCGCGATGTTTCCTGTGTTCCCTTTCAGTGGAGGAATGGAGCGCAAACGCTTGATAGAGGAACCAATGAAATTAGTGCTCCTTCAGTTAACACCTGGTATTTTGGCAAATACCGTTATGAATGGATGGCCAGACAAGCTTCTGCAGGGACCGATCATGGGATCAATCCTGTTTACATGCGCTATGCTGATGTTCTTTTAATGGCAGCTGAATGTGCCAATGAATTAGGTGACCTTGAAAAGGCAAAAGATTATTTTGAAGAGGTTCGATCCAGAGCTTATCCTGATAATGCTGGAATGGTGGATGCATACATGAATAGTATCACTAGTAAGGAGTTAATGTTTGAGGCCATCGTGGATGAGCGTGCCCTTGAGTTTGTAGGAGAGTTTTTGCGCAAGAGTGACCTAATCCGTTGGAACAAACTTGGCAGCAAAATGGCTGAAGCCAAGGACAAGATGTATCAACTTTCTCGTCTTGAAGGACCCTATGCTGACTTGTCGGGAACCATTCACTACAGGTTGAAAGAAGATGGTGAAACACTTGAGATCTACGGGTTAAACAGAGGTGAAACGGATGCTCCTGAAGGAACGGATTGGGTCAGCGAAAGTTATATTAGTGAAGGCAAGCTTGGCCCGGAGAAAGTGGAGGGGTTGTATTGGAGAAATCCTGATTCGTACCAGTACTGGCCTATTTTTCAGGTAGATTTGGATGCCAGTGCGGGTTATTTGGTAAACGATTACGCATACTAACTCATTAATAGTTATAAGTTATGAAGAAATATATAAATAGGGGATTGTGGTTCTTTGGTGCAGCCATTTTCCTTTCCTTAGGCGCCTGCTCAGACGATATTGACCCTGAAATTAAGCAGTTGGAATTTGAACGGGCTTTTAGTCCTACCAGTTTTGATGTACGCATATTAAACCAGACGACCGCAAGATTTAACTGGAGTAGTAAGAATGCTGCAACTGATTTTGTGCTGGAGTTGAGTAAGGACAGTCTTGAATTTGCCTCAATTATTGATACCTATGAGGTAAACATTGAAGACCTTCCTTTCGAAATGTTGTTAGAAGGTGAAACCCGTTATTCTGCAAGGGTCAGAGCAAAAGGCTTGGATGGACTGGCCGACTCTAACTGGACGCCGATAACCTTTACCACAGGGCCGGGTCAAATTCTGCTTCCAAGACAGGAGGGCGACATTACGCATAATTCTATTGTTGTTCGCTGGCCAGCCGGTGCATCTGTAACGCACATATTTGCAGTTGTCGGAACAACCGTTGTTCGCCATGATCTGTCTGCCGATGAAATTGAAGCAGGGGTTGCGCTTGTCGCAGGCCTTAATAGTGAGACGGAGTATCAGATCAGGCTTATGGATGGCTTAAAAACACAAGGTACTGCAACAATAACCACCTTTATTGATCTGGGAGGTGCCATTGCAGTGTATCCCGAAGAGGACTTAAAAGCAATAATTGAGGCTGCTGAGGATGGGGTTACGCTTGCCCTATTCCCGGGTGAATACCTTGTAGGAACAGGGTCGGTAGACATTACCAAGAATATTTCTATTGTAGCGGTGTATCCAACTGATATGCCTGTATTACATAGTCGTTTTATTTTGTCGGGTACAGGCAATCTGAATTTTAGCATCAAAGATGTGATTCTGTCCGGTTTTACGGTTGTAGAAGGAGCGGTAAGCGAAACACGTGATACCTACGTGCTAGATCTTTTGAATGGCGCTGAGTTCGGCACAGTTCGATTAACCAATGTTCAAGTATTGGATTTTCAGCGTTCATTGCTGAGAGGTACCAGTGGAGGGGGCGATATTCAGAATTTTATTGTAGAAAATTCGCTGGTCTATCGCACTACAGATGGGAATAATGAATTTATTGATTTGCGAAGTGGCAGGGTTCATAATATTACCCTAGTGAACAGTACTTTTGCCGAAGTAGCATCAACCCGTGTTTTTCTACGCGCTGATGATATTGCCGGATTTTCTGGTCAGAAAGTAGTAATAGAGAATTGCACTTTCTATAAAGCTGCTCTACCTTCTGGCCGTTGGCTTTACGTCAGAACTGCAGCCCCAATTGTAACGGTGCGTAAGAATATTTTTGTGAATTTGGGTACTGGAGATAATTTGGTGGGAGACAGTCCCGTAATTAATGATAACAATTATGTGGAGGCTGCTGCTATTTCAGGTTTCGACTCCAGCGCCAAGAGCTATGATCCGGCCTTTGTTAATGCAGAAGAATTTGATTTCACTGTTCAGGAAGAAGAGATCATCTTTGGGGCATATGGTGATCCACGCTGGAGATAGTCTGGTGTTATTGAAAGAAAGGGGCAGCCTCAGGCTGCCCCTAATTTAACTAAAAGGCTTTGAGATGAAGAAATTACTAGGGAGTTGGTTGTTGCCGGTAGGTTTGCTTTTGGGATGCTCCAGTGATGATGTTAAATCTGACAACAATCAGGATGAAGAATTTGAAACACCTGACCGGACTGAAATTCCTGCATTTCAGGGAGCTGAGGGGGCGGGTATGTACACAAAGGGAGGAGCTGAAGGGAGAGTTTATGTAGTAACTTCATTGGAGGATACATTTTCGGAAGGTACCCTTCGGCATGCATTGGAACAGTTTGGTGCACGGACCATTGTTTTTGCTGTAAGCGGTGAAATTAAGTTGACGCGTGCGTTAAGGATTACCAGAGGAGATGTTACCATTGCGGGACAAACGGCGCCGGGTGATGGTATTACCCTCAGAGATTATCCGGTTCAAATTGATGCGGATAACGTGATTGTACGGTTTTTGCGTTTTCGTTTGGGCGATGAAACGGCTACAGAAGACGACGCCATTTGGGGACGTGGCAGAAAAAATATCATCATCGATCATTGTTCGATGAGCTGGAGTACCGATGAGTGCGCTTCGTTTTACAACAATGAAAATTTTACCATGCAGTGGTGCCTGATTGCTGAGAGTCTGAATGAATCGGTACACGATAAAGGGGCCCATGGTTATGGAGGTCTGTGGGGCGGCTACAATGCTACCTTTCACAACAATTTGCTGGCCCATCATAAGAGCCGTAACCCACGATTTTATGGCGTACGCGATGGTATTACACGTGAACGTGCCGAAATGATTAACAATGTTATATACAACTGGGGCGATAATTCTGCTTACGGTGGTGAAGGTGGTGAATACAATATTATCAACAACTACTATAAGGCGGGCCCCGCCACTCAAAAGCATCCCAACCGCATTTTTGAGGCCTATAAAGTGGCCGATTATGGTCGCTTTTATGTGGATGGTAACCATGTAGATGGTTATGTTTCTGTTACCAACGACAACTGGCTGGGAATAGACTTAAAGAGTGGAGGTGATAAATTGGCATTAAAAGTGGAGTCCCCTTACGAGATGTCTACCGTAACTATTGTATCGGCTCAGCATGCGTACGAAAACGTTTTGGCGCATGCGGGTATGAGTATGATGCGGGATGCAATTGATGAACGAATTGTGGAAGAGGTTAGAAGCGGGACAGCTACTTATGGTGGTTCATGGGGTGTCGGACTAGGTTTGATTGACACCCAGACAACCGTCGGCGGATGGCCTACATACAATAGCACTGATGCGCCCCTGGATACAGATGGAGATGGTATTCCGGATGCATGGGAAACGGCGAATGGATTAGATCCTAGTAATGCTGAGGATGGTAGAAAGTACATTTTAAGTAATGAATACACCAATCTGGAGGTCTATCTTAATGAATTGGTTTTTGAGAAAATTGGTTTTGGAAGGTAAAAACTTAATTATATACAGATGAAGAACTTAGTTTTGGCTTGTGCGGCATTGTTCATAATGCTCACGGGTCCCGGATGTGGCAGCAGCGCTCATACGGATGGCGACAATGAAAAGTGGTCCATTCGCATGGCCAATTCAGTGATGGCCCGACATGATTCACTCCTGAAAATGGATGCGCCAAGGGTACGTTGGCAGTATGATGTTTCTTTTGTGGGACAGGCCATTGATAAATTGGGGGGTGTTGATCCGAAGTATTCGGAGTATATGGAGACCTTTATTGATTATTTTGTCCAGGAGGACGGCTCTGTTTTGCACTACAAACAAACTGATTACAATATTGACCGCATCAATCCGGCTAAAAATGTCATCACACTTTACAAGCGCACAGGCGAACAGAAATACCGCGATGCTATTGAGCTGCATGTTGAGCAAATGCGCAACCATCCCAAAACGGCATCTGGTGGTTTCTGGCATAAAAAAATCTACCCCAATCAAATTTGGTTGGATGGATTGTACATGGCTTCCCCGTTTTTAGCACAGTATGCCAGGGAGTTTAACGCCCCTGAGTGGTTTGATGTGGTGACCCATGAAATTCAATTGGCCTATCAGGTTACTTTGGATGAAGAATCGGGTTTGCTTTACCATGCCTATGATGAGAGTCGTGAGCAAAGTTGGTCAAATCCGGAAACGGGGCAGTCACCCCATTTCTGGAGCCGTGCAACCGGCTGGTACATGATGGCTATTGTGGATGTGTTGGATTTTTTGCCTAAAAACCACCCTGACAGAGATTCGGTTATTTCCATTTTAAACAGTGTATCGGAGGCGGTTATGAAGGTGCGTGATCCTAAGACTGGTCTTTGGTACCAAGTGTTGGATCATTTGGGTGCTGAAGGTAATTATATCGAAGGCTCCGGCTCTGCCATGTTTGCTTATACTTTTGCAAAAGGAGCCAAAAATGGCTATCTGGATCAAAAATATCATGACATTGCCAACGGTGTATTTGATTCAATGGTGGAGCACTTGATTGTTGAGGACGAGAGCGGATGGATTACAATGACCGACATCTGTGGTGCTTGTGGTTTGGGCGGAAATCCTTACCGTGATGGTTCTTATGAATATTATATTACCGAGAAGGTTTATGATAACGATCCAAAAGGCGTGGCTCCCTTTATCATCGCGGCTATTGAGCTGGATAGGTAATGGACTAAAAAGAAGTAAAATGAGACGACTAATAATGATGATGTTGGGTGTGGTGATGTTGGCATGCAGCACCACCGGCCAGCCCCTTAGTGGGGAAAAGCCTTTGGCTTTTCCCGGGGCAGACGGTGCCGGTAAACACACCGTCGGGGGCCGTGGGGGTGAAGTTTATGTGGTGACCAATCTGGACGACGAGGGAGAGGGTAGTCTTCGAAAAGGGATTCAAAAGCATGGTGCCCGTACCATTGTATTTGGGGTTAGTGGCAATATCTTGTTGAAGCGTCCTCTGGATATCAACAACGACAGCATAACCATTGCCGGACAAACAGCACCAGGAGAAGGTATCTGTATTAAAGGATATGGACTTAATATTAAAGCCAATGAAGTGATTGTCCGGTATTTGCGCATTCGACCGGGTGATGTTTATGAAGTAGAACAGGATGCTGTATCCTCTATTGGACGTAAGAATATTATCATCGATCATTGCAGCATGAGCTGGGGTAATGATGAGGTTTTATCTGCCTATAACATTGAAAACTTGACGGTTCAGTGGTGCCTGATCAGTGAGAGTCTCAATGAATCTCATCACCACAAGGGCGAACACGGCTATGGCGGTATTTGGGGTGGCAATAAAGCCACTTTTCACCACAACCTGCTGGCCCATCATACCAGTCGCAACCCCCGTTTTCAGGGCGGTCGCAGTCTTAAAGCCGGTCAGCAGGAACTGGTCGAGATGGTCAACAACGTGATTTACAATTACGCTGAAAAGGCTGCATATGCCGGTGAAGCCGGTCAGTACAATATGATTGCCAACTATTTTAAGCCGGGACCAGCCACTTCAAAAAGTGAGCTGAAGTTCATGGTTGAACCCTATGCCCCTTTTGGCAGGTTTTATTTGGAGGGGAATATTGTGGTGGGTGCCCCCGAAGTCACCGCAGATAATGCCTTGGGCATAAATACCAAAAGAGGTGCTTTAGAAGAAATGCTTGCGCTTGAACCCTTCTCCGTTTCTGATTATCAGGTGCGGGATGCTGAAACGGCCTACGAAGCGGTATTGGCAGGTGTTGGCGCCAGTCACCAACGCGATGTGATTGATCAACGGATTATTTCTGAAGTCCGTGAAGGAAGCGCTACCTACGGCCGAAATGGCATACTGGACAGTCAGGAGCAGGTGGGCGGATGGCCGGAATTGTTGAGCACTGAGGCTCCGTTGGATAGTGACGGTGATGGCATGCCTGATGCATGGGAGTTGGCCAATGGTCTGGATCCAAATGAATCAGGAGACCATAGCGCTTATGATTTGTCTCATTTGTACACCAATATTGAAGTGTATATGAGCAGTCTGGTTGCCAACGAATAGTTTATATCGATGTTTTTTCTGTTTTGGATACCTTTCCTGGCCCTTTGGGGCTGTGAAAGGTATTTTTCTATCTTACTAAATTGTTAACCATGATACAACCAAAGTTTTTAGTCCTTATAGGCTTGTTATTCCTATTGGCTTGTTCAACTGAGAAGCAGCAATTGGATACAAAAGAAGAGATTCTGGCCCGTATTGTGGCGCCCATCTTTCCTGATAATACATTCTTAATTGGGGACTTTAGCGGTGTTGGTGACGGTACAACCGATAATAAACCAGCCTTCGAAAAAGCCATGCAGGCTTCGGAAGCAGCGGGTGGTGGCCGAATTATTGTGCCCCCGGGAGAGTATCTTGTCAACGGTCCCATTCATTTTGTCAGTAACACAGAGTTGCATATAGAGGAAGGTGCCAGATTGTTTTTTAGTAGTGATCCTGCTCACTACCTGCCTGTGGTGGCTACCAGTTGGGAAGGTACCTTGCTGTACAATTACAGTCCTTTTATCTATGCTTACCAATGTGAGAATATAGCCCTTACCGGAAAGGGTACCATTGATGGTGAGGCCTCGGAGACCTGGCAATTGTGGCGTAACAATCAGAAAGAGAGTCAGCTACTTTCGAGGGAGATGAATAACAACGCGGTGCCGGTTGAAGAACGCATCTTTGGTGACGGCCATTACCTGCGTCCGCACCTGATTCAATTCTACGATTGTAAGAACATTCTGGTGGAAGATGTTCTGATTGAAGATTCACCCTTTTGGTGTGTTCATCTGTTGATGAGCCGGAACGTGACAGTGCGGGGCGTTCGTTTTGATGCGCATAATAAAAACAACGATGGCATCGATCCGGAATATTCTCAGGATGTGTTAATTGAAAATGTGAGTTTTAACAATGCGGACGATAATGTGGCTATTAAGGCGGGTCGAGACTTGGAAGGCAGGACGCTGGGTCTGAGCACCAAAAACATCATTGTGCGCAATTGCAAGCTTAAAGGTCTGCATGGCATTGTAATAGGCAGTGAAATGGCTGCAGGTGTGCACAACGTGTTTGTCGAAAATTGTGAAGCGAGCGGTTATCTGAAGCGCGGCTTGTATATTAAATCCAATCCCGACAGGGGAGGGGAAATTTCACACATTTACTTTAAAAATGTGAAATTGGATCTGGTGGAAGATGCCTTTTTTATTACCTCCTTTTACCATCAGGAGGGTGAGGGGCATGTGACCCATATTCACGATGTTTTTGTGGAGGACATATATTGCAGGGAAGGCACTGCCGCAGGTATTGTGGTGCATGGCTTTCCGGAATTGAAGGTGCATGACATCTATTTTACCAATGTTACCATTGAAAAGGCCGCTGTGGCATTTGATTTAAAGGATGCCCGTCATATTGTTATGGAGGATGTTTCAATTGGGGGGCAGGCAGGACCGCCGACCTGGGCGCAATAAAACAACACTGAGCTAAATGGCATACCACGGAGGCCACAGGTTGATGATTCAACCTTGTCTCCGTGGTTTTTTGTTTAAGGATGGATGCATATGAATGCGAAGCTTCAAAAGAAAGATAGTTAAAGTTACCATAAATGGTAACTTTAACTATCTTTGTATGGTATGAGAATAATAAAAGAATCATCATTAATCGAGTATTGCAAGCAAAGCAAGTACCAACAGGCTGAAGAGTCAGTAAAAGCCTGGATTTACGAGGTTCGGTTCTCTACATGGAACAATGCAAATGCACTAAAAGCAAAGTATGGCAATGCCAGTATAATAAGTTCAAAAAGAGTAGTGTTCAATATTAAAGGCAATGATTATCGCCTGATTGTTGATATTGAATATAAGTTGAAAATAGTTTTTGTTGTTTGGTTCGGAACTCATATAGAATACGACAAAATAGACGTAAAAACAGTAAGTTATGCAAACTAAAATATTAAAGACAAAACAAGAGTACAACGAAGCTTGTGAACGCATTTACACTTTGATTAACAGCAATGAAAATGCGATAGAACCCGACAGTCCGGAAGGTGAAGAAATGGAGCTTTTGTCTTTACTTGTTGAAAAATACGAGCAAGAACAATACCCGGTGGCAGCACCAAATCCGATTGAAGCCATCAAGTTTAGAATGGAACAGATGAATTTAAAACAGACTGATGTAGCACCCTTGTTCGGAGGAAAAACCAGGGTGTCGGAAATTTTGCATGGAAAACGCCCATTAACTTTAAAAATGATAACCCTGTTGAACAGATACTTAGGTATACCATTAGAATCTTTAATTTTTGGGAATAAAGAAGTAAAACTAGAAGCTGAAAATAGAGAAAAACTTTTGAAGATAGAATCTATTAAAGAATATTTATCAGGTTCAAGGGCTGCAATGATTTAAAACCTGGCGCACTGGGCCGGGAAAGCGGTGTTTCCCGCTTTGCGGGACAAGCACTCATCGTCAGTCAGCAAAAAACCATGCCAAACCGTCTTGTTTTAAAAAGCTGTAAAATCAAGCGCCGGCCGCCTATAGATTGATTCCATGCTTAAACCACAGAGACAAGGTTGATGCTTCAACTTTGTCTCTGTGGTTTTTTGTTTATACCGGGATATCGCTTACAACGCCAATAAACGTTTCAGGTGGCGGTCGTAAATGTTTTCATACACACAGTGTCCTACAATATCAGCGTGCTGCTCGAGCAAAGCATTGTATTTGTCGATTTGTTCAGCAGCCAGTTTATAGCCTACATGCACCAGTTGACGCAGGTTGGGATTGTACTGCGGGTGTCCGGGGATGTGGCGCAGGGCATTGGCAAAGTCTTCATTGCTCCAATTTTTGACTGCTTCGGCTGTTGGTAACTGACTTTCATCAATATCAATAACATCGGCATATGGGGCACATAGTTTCTCCACATTTTGCAGGGCTTTGCCATAAATCTCTTTGACAAACTCCAGTGCTTCGCCGCCGGCCAGTGCCAGTCCAATCACCTCTTCCAGCCAGGTAGTTCCTGCAGTTTTCAGGTGAAAGCCCTTGTCGTGTTTCTGAGTTAGTTCCCGAATGGGATCATAAATACTAAACTTGTCCGATCCCGAGTGGATGCTGAGTTTAAGCTCTGCGGGTAAGCCAAAGATCTTAACAGCAAAATCAATCACCATCAGGTTGGCTTCAAATTCTATGGCAAATGCTTTGGTATCGCCTACATAGTCCACTCCCTTATTAAACCTACCGGTAAATTTGGGAGCAATGGTCTGGGCAGGCACTTTGTAATGGGCCAGCATGGCCAGAATAAAGAACAGCTCCACTGGCGTTTGTGGTTCAGGTACCTCGTCCATCGATACCTCGGTGATGAAGTTACCCGCACCTTTGGCAGTTGCAATTTTTTTGTAGGTCTCACCTGCCATGCAGGCCGCATACAAATACTGATCTGCAATTTTTTCGATTTGTTCTTTAGTTGTCGCAAAGGGTTTTTCAATTCCGGGAATTGAAAAACTACCAATATAAGGGGCCATTTCTTCAATAAAGTCATCTCTTTGGGCACAATCTCCCTGCTTGCCAATATAAGAGGCCACGTCAATGGTAAAAAAGTCGGAGCTATCCATGAAGCGGTCAACCGTATCCAGATTAATATGGTCGGCATCTACAAAATAGGGTTTGTTCCAAGCCATTTCTTTAACGGTGACTTCTACGGCATTCCGGGCGTCGGAGGGCTCACTGCCAATGGTGGTGTGCTCACGGTTGGACTTGTTCCAGACCGGCGAAATATCGTAGCCTTTTTGGGTGGCTTCGGCTACTGCTTTTAACTGGTAGGAAGCCTGATGAGCAAAGCGATCGCCCATCCCAATCGAGTATTTTGATAGTTTTTTCATATTGAATTTTTGATCATGTTATTTAAAATTATAATTCGTTACTGCCTTTTAAATCACTGATTTTAAACGACTTGCACTTACCGATTACAAAAGCATAACTTACTGAATATCATGAATTTTATTTTGCCTATCAACCTAATGATCCCGCTTCGCGGGACTACGCTTCGCTTGTCTCCAACCTGACGATCTATTGTTAAAAGAGGTCCACATTCTCAACATTGATGATTTCAACGGGTTGGAATTCTTTTTTGGAGACAATCTGGCCGGTGGTCAGGTATTCAAACATGCGTTTGATGGCTTTTTCTGCCTGTTTCATGGGTTTTTGACCAATCAAAAACCGGATAATTCCTTTTTTAAGGTAGTCCGTGTTCTTACGGGTCAACTCATAACCAATCACAATGATATTCTGAAGTTTCCGACTCTCGATGTAGCGGGCGATGGCGTGCGTTTTAGCACTGCTGACCAATATGGCACCTATGTTGGGATTGGATTGGAGTATCTGGTCCATCCGCTCTTCTATAAGGGTCTTGTCTGATACCGGTATCTCCACCGTAATTTTCATACCATGGTTTTTGCCTGCATCTAAAAAATAGCTCATAAAACCCTGATTGCGGCGGTTAAGGTGCTGGGTGTTTTCCAGGTCTTTGGCCAGATTGACAATCAGAATATCCTTCTCAGGATTTAAACCATAATCGATAAGGCTGGCAGCAACGCGGCCACCCTGGTAAGCATCTTCTCCCACAAATGAAAGACAATTGGCATTTTCAATATAGGTATCAATGAAAATATAGGGAATGCTTTTTTCATCCAGCTGCTGACTAAATAAAATGGACTCCTTTTTTAGGATGGGGGCAAAAATGACCCCTTCCGGATTGTATTCAATAATTTCATTCGCTTTCTGAATAAAGTCAGCCTCATTGTGCAGCTCAAAGAAAAAGTATCGGACATCTACGTAAAAGGGCCTTAAATCTTTAACCGCTTTTTCGATGCCCTGAGGGTGCATCATCCAAAATACATTGTCGTCACCACCACGCGGCAATAAGGCCGCCAGGTGATATTGTTTTTTGGCTGTTAAAGCCTGTGCTACAATGTTGGGCTGGTAATGCATCTCACGGGCTATGGTCAGCACTTTTTCTTTTGTTTCAGCGGCCACTTCTCCGCGGTTGTGCAATACTCTGTCAACCGTTCCTATAGAGACGCCCGCCTTTTCTGCAATATCCTTAATTCTAACTTGCTTCATCATTTGATGAGTGTATGGTGCTATTGGTTAATTGTTAAAATCCAAACAACCGGGGGACAAACATGGTGATGGATGGGAAAAAGGTGATAATGATCAATACCACTATCATGGCAATAAAGAAGGGGATCAATGGTCTTACCACATCCTGTATCTTCAAATTAGCCACACTACACCCAATAAACAAAACAGAACCTACCGGTGGGGTACACAAACCAATGTTCAGGTTCAGTATCATGATAATACCAAAGTGAATGGGGTCAATGCCCAATTGGGTGGTTACAATGGGTAAAAAGATAGGGGTAAAGATGAGTACCGCCGGGGTCATGTCCATAAATATGCCTACAAACAACAGTATGAGGTTGATCATCAGAAGGATGACGAGTGGATTGGAGGAGACAGAGAGCAAACCGTCACTGACGGTTTGCGGAATGTTCTCGAAGGACATCACCCAAGACAATCCTATGGAGGTGGCAATCAATAGCATAACGATGCCTGTTGTCTTGACGGTTTTGATGATGATGCCCGGGAGGTGTTTGAAGGAGACTTCCCGGTACACAAAGGCCAGCGCCAGACAGTAAACAACGGCTATGGCTGATGCTTCGGTGGCTGTGAAATAACCGGCCACAATACCACCAATAACAATTACCAGCATTAAGAGACTGGGAATAGCAGCCAAAAATTTCTTGGCAGCTGCTCTGAATGGAATAACGTCTCCAACCGGGTATTTTTTCCGATAGGCATAATAACCCCCAACAAGCATTAATGCTATCCCGGTTAATATACCGGGAATGTATCCTGCCATAAACAAGGCAGCAATAGAAACTCCACCACTTGCCAGTGAGTAAACGATGAGGATGTTGCTTGGGGGAATGGCCAATCCTGTGGTGGCTGAGGTAACGTTGATGGCAGCTGAGAAGTTTTCTTCATAACCTGCTTTCTTCATTTGTGGGCCCATGATGGATCCAATGGCCGAAGCCGAAGCAGCGGCCGATCCTGAAATGGCCCCAAATAGCATGTTGGCCATTACATTTACAAATGCCAGTCCTCCCGGAAAGCGGCCTACCAAAACTTTAGCAAATTCTATGAGCCGCATGGCAATGCCGCCCGAGTTCATGAGCTGGCCCGCCAATATGAAAAAGGGGATGGCCAAAAGAGAGAAGCTTTCTAAACCGGTGGCCATTCGCTGTGCCATGGTTGAAAAGGCTGGCAAGGCATCAAAGCTTACCAGCATGGTAGTGAGGGCCGAAAGGCCTATGCTGTAGGCCACGGGAACGCCAATGACCAGAAAGAAAATGAACGAAGCGACCAGTACGACTATTCCTAATATATCCAAATCCATGGCTATTCTTGTTTAAGAGATTTGTGTTGTTTAACTAAATGGCTGATGTCGTCTATGGCATAATAAGTCATCAGAATGCCGCTAATGGGGACTATCATATAAACATAGCCGACGGGCACTTGCATGGATGCTGATAACTGACCCAATACAAACCTGGTGTAAACCAGCCATGAGCCGCCGATGATCATGATGGTAAGACAAAAAACAATCACCAGAAAATTGATGAACATCATCATGCGTACCACGTTAAGGGGTGATAGCTTGGTATGCAATATGTCAATGGCCAGGTGTTCATTTTTGCCTTTTACATAGGCCGCACCGGCCAAGCCGACCCAAATCAGAAGGAAGGTGGCCAACTCATCGGTGAAAGAACTGGGGTTGCCAAAAATGTAGCGACTGGCTACCTGCCAGACTACATCCAACACCAAAGTGCTCATGAGAACCACCAGGAAAAATTCAAGAACTTTATCTACGCTTGCTCTGAATGTCATAGTCTTTATATTGTGATACCGGCATACTTCCGGTAACGGGTTTTATGATGGTTATTATTATTCTAATTCACTGGTCTCTGCGATGGTTTCCTCTATTTCAGCTGGCACATCGGCTGCTCTGATTTCCTTTATCAGATTATAGACGCGTGGATTGGCTCTGTAGATGTCATAAACACCTTCTACGGCTTTAATAAACGGCTCCTTGTCGGGTCTGATGATTTCAACGCCTTCTTCAGCCAGCGACCTCAGCGATTCATCTTCCGATTTCTGCCATTCTTCCCGTTGCACAACCACGGATTCATCAACAGCCTGTTGCAGCCAGATTCTTTCCTGTTCCGTTAGTTTGTTCCAGGCATGTGTACTCATAATCATCACATCCGGTATCATGGTGTGCTCGTTAAGGGTGTAGTAACGGCTGACTTCGTAGTGATGTGAAAGATAAAAGCTGGGGGGATTGTTCTCAGCACCGTCCACCACGCCGCTTTGCAGGGCTGTATAGAGCTCACCCCACGAAATAGGGGTTGCTGAGCCACCCATGGCACGTATCATTTCAACGGCAGTTATGCTCTGCATAACCCTGATTTTTAGGCCCGAAAGATCGGCAGGCGTATGAATGGGACGCGAAGCATAAAAGCTACGGGCTCCGGCATCGTAGAAGCAAAGTCCGCGCAGCCAAAACTCTTCCCCTTTGGCCAGCATGTTATCGCCAATGGGGCCGTCTAATACTTTGTAGGAATGCTCCTTGCTGGTAAAAATGTAGGGCAGTCCAAATACCTTATACTCCTCAACAAAACCTTCCATTGCAGCAGCTGATACTTTGGTGAAATCGAGGCTCCCTAATTGCAGTAATTCAAGACTTTCACGTTCAGAGCCTAAAACGCCGCCGGGGTAGACTTCAATCTGAAGTTTTCCTTCAGATATTTCGTCGACTCTTTTGGCCATGTAAGCCATTGCAATGTGAACGGAGTGCTTGGTGTCAAGCGTATGTCCCAGTTTAAGTACCGTAACGTCACTTTGGAGTCCGCAGCCCCCAAGGACCAGAACCGTGAAAATGAGCGCCAGAGCAATGTTTTTTTTCATGTGATTATAGTTAGTTTTTCGAATAACGACTAAAAACCATGGGTGACAAAAGGGGTGGTTTTTCTTTATGTGGATGAAGCAACCGTCTTTAGCACTGCCACGCAGCGCTAAAGACGGATTGTTAATGGTTTAAACGTTGTATGTGGTTGAGGCCGTTGATCCGCCACGACCAGTCCAGTTGGTATGGAAGAATTCGCCACGTGGCTTATCTAAACGCTCAT
This sequence comes from Marinilabiliaceae bacterium UBA5213, assembly GCA_002412555.1. Lineage (GTDB taxonomy): Bacteria > Bacteroidota > Bacteroidia > Bacteroidales > Marinilabiliaceae > Geofilum. The sequence goes on from DHVH01000316.1 coordinate 26,151, forward strand.
AGGTATGCGCCCCAAAATAATCGCGCTGTGCCTGCAACAGGTTGGCCGGCAATCTTTCACTGCGGTACCCATCAAAATAGTTGAGTGCTGTGGCAAAAGCCGGTGTGGGTATGCCATTCATAATGGCAGTGGTCACCACATTTCTCCATCCTGCCTGTGCTTTTTCTACCACATCCTTGAAGAAGGGCGTTAGCAACAGGTTGGTCAAATTCGGTTCTGCATCAAAGGCATCCTTGATCTTACCCAGGAAGATGGAGCGGATGATACAGCCACCGCGCCACATCAGTGCGATACCGCCATAGTTCAGGTTCCAGCCGTATTCTTTAGCGGCAGCAGCCATTAAAGCATAACCTTGTGCATAGGAAACTACTTTGGAAGCATAAAGTGCATCTTGCAGATCGCTCAGGAATTGTTTTTTGTCGCCCTTAAATGTTGGTTTTGGGCCTTTAAGTATTTTAGAGGCAGCAACGCGCTCTTCTTTGATGGCCGACAAGCAGCGTGAAAAAACCGCTTCACCAATTAAAGTCAAGGGAATACCCAATTCCAAGGCCGAAACAGCCGTCCATTTACCGG
>DHVH01000249.1 GCA_002412555.1 Marinilabiliaceae bacterium UBA5213
CCCCCACGCACACTAAAGCCGCTGGAACCTTCACTGGCTGCCTGAACACCAGGCATTAGCTGCAACACTTTTATGGCATCTACCTCTCCCATCAATGCCGGTACCTGCTTAATGACATCGGCATGAATACGCTGCACACCCATCATGGGGTCATCGAGTCGGGTGTGTGAATTATTTCCAAAAACCTTAACCTCATCAAGCTGGGCCACATTGGGGGCCAGACTAACCGTCAGCGACTGATCGCCATCCACCCTCAGGTGATGCTCCTGCGACTCGTAACCCATAAAACTAAAGACCAAGGTCTTAGCGCCCTCGGGCGTTGAAAGACTATAAAAACCATACAAATTAGAAGCAGTACCTAAACCCCTATCTTTATCATACACTGTGGCTCCAAGCAACACCTCGCCGGTTTCGGCATCTTTAATGTATCCGCTGACAATTGGTTGTCGGGCAGGAGCTTCAGGCTCTTCTGCAGCAGCTTCGGTAGCAAATAGGACCATCAGCAAAAATGCAAACAGAAATATAAGCAGGTAATAAATGATTACGCGATTCATCTTATTCTTTTTTAAAAATTATCCTAACAACAAATAAGTTCAAACACCTGAATAACAGTCAAATAAAACACCTGTCCTATCCTGAAAATCAGGCATAGATCTACCATCTCAACAATAACAATAGTTAAGAAGAGGTTGTTTTCAGGAACTTTAAGGCTTAGAAATACAGGGATAGAAAACTAAAACCGACCAAATTTTAAAACAACACCCACATTATAAGAATTTAAGAAATCTGAGGGAGCTATAGCCGTTCCGCCATAAACATCCTCTTCCAACAGGGTCTTTTTATATTTCAAATTAACATCAGAAGTAAAGCGATAGCTTCCGACCAGGGCAAAGCGCATCCATCTGATAACATTGAATTCAATTTCCACCCCGGGCTCAAAAACAAAATAGGCATAACTGTCCTCGTCCACCGTCATGTCATTTTCATAATCATCATGGTGACCCCAGTGCTTCAGGTAACCTATGCCGCCGGCACCGACCAAAACCGGAAAAGAAAGGTGAACAGGATTAAAGGCGCCCACTATTGGTTCAATATAAACACCACCATAACCTCCCGCAAATGCATATTCATGATTGAGGTGTACGTCGTCCACAGGCCGGGAAATGATACCCTTTCCACCCAAGCCAATGGCCAAAGAATGATTAATAACAGCCATGCCTCTTGCGCCGATATACACGGCATCCAACTGATTAATCTGGGTATAACCAACACCGATGGCCCCATAGCCACCCACAGAAGTTACCTCCGGACTTCCAAATACGGTCCTCATTTGCTCATTCTCGGGTATATGCCCTTGCGCTTTGCCTGCTAGAAATACTAAACCTAATAGTATTATGCTTATTTGCTTTTTCATTTGTATATAATTTAATGCATTTAATTTTAACTAATAACACCATTCACAAAACCTCATTTTAATAGTTCAATATCGTTTTGTATATCGCTGATTTTAAAAAGCTTGCACCTAATGCTTACAGGAGTGCAACTTGCTGAATATTATAGATTTACTTTGCCTAACAACCTAACGATCTATTGTCTTTTAAAACACGTAGGCAAAACCAACCGTGTTGTACGAATTCACCCGGAAATAATCGGGACCAAAAAACTCAAAATTGGTATTGATATCCACCGAAACAACAAAGGGATTCTTGAGCATACGGTATTCAAAACCAATCAATCCATCAAAACCCGGAGAAACAAACGGACGTTGATACTTTCGAGGTGCATCAAAGGGCTTAAAAGGGTTGTAAATCGAAAAAGAACGGTACCTGGAAACATGTGCACCATATCCATAGCATAAAAACCATTTATTGGAAATCTTTGGAAATGCCGGCAGCTGAAAAATCCTCAGGTAGGTAAAGCTGTCCCACTCATCGGTGGTATGAATACTTAGCTCATAGCCCTTTTCAAAGGCAGTGAGATGCTTATAACTTACACCCAGCCCGGGAAATCCTTTTACTTTTATGGCCCTTTCATAATCCTGAGAATAGACGGTGCCCCCTATCATCAGGAGGAGAACTAAAAGCCTATAATATTTTTTACATTTAAATTGCATTGGAAAAGCATTTTAGATAATGACACAAAAACAAAAAACAAGTTGCATCATTGATGAATAATTTTCAACTCAGCATCAGATATATTAATATTGAGCTTGTTGGCTGCATCATTTCTTTTGAAAAAGTAGCTGACAGGCTCATTGTCCTTCTTATTTTGGAGAGAGACGCTCTGCTTTGTTAATCCCACTGGAATTGAAATGCTTCCTCGGGTCTGTTTCACCTTTGCCCGGTAGGGCAAAGGATTAAGCAGTGTAACATTTACATCACTGGTCTGACTGATGATATCACCTTGTTGAAATCCAGCCGAAAACACCATCTGACTGAGCTCGCCATAGGTCATTTTAAGACTGACCCGCTTATCAACCTTTGAAAAGTTCAGGCTGGAGAAATAAGTGTCGGCAACCAGAGATCCCACTGTAGCTATTTCAACCTTGTCGCGTCGTGATTTTAAATCAAGGGTATTTGCTGAATTTATTCTTATCTCGGATGATCTTCCTTCGATGCTTAGCGTTTCCACATCCTGCGCGGAAAAGTCCACGAAATTTAAGGAAACAACCCCTTTCTTCAGGTTGCGAACGAGGGCCTTGCCAAAAGCAAGCGTGAGATGCACGTCGCCATTAAGATCACGCGCCTGAAAATCGCCATTGGATAAATCAATCTCCACCTTGCCATCCAAATTTGGCAATACAACATTACCATATTTATTGACAATTTTGATATTGGCATTGGCCGGCAGATGTATTTTGTAGTCGATACTTGAACGCGAGTCCGATACCGACAGATTGGCCATTTCACGAATATCCCGAACCAATGAAGTATGTCGGCTACCAAAAACAGTTTCTACAGAAATGCTGTTCGAAAGCACGCGATATTCCACCTCAATATTATCGCGCAACGTATTTAAACGCTCCCGGCTTTTCTCGTAGATTTTTCGGGTAACTTCAATTTTTACAGAATCCCGCTCCCATGTGGACACAATAACAGATCCGTATTTGTTATTGACTTCCACATTTACTCCGGGTCTGGATTTATAGGTTTTTACCGATTGCCAGGTATCTTCATACATTTGAGCTGACAATCCGCCTGAAAAACCAACCAATAAAAAGAAGGTGGATATCACAAATGGCGAAAAAACCTTACCCATATAAATCACCTTGTTAAACAGAATCAACCTAAAACAAGCCTGTCGCTGTTGAAGGCCTAACCATTCAAAAAGCAATGCATGGATTATGACTCTACAAACTAAATGTATCATTCTCATTTTCAGTATTATTATCTATTGAAGTTGGCTCAACAAATTCCAGTATTTGTTCAAGAATTTGAAGTTTCAACCGGTAATTCTGGATCATGGCGGTCAGCACTTCTGAATTGGCCACATCATCGTTCAAATCGGCCTTTAACTCCACAAGTGCTTTATCCAGCGCTTCAAAATCCATTTCAATCTCTTCTTTTATGGCAGGTGTTTCAGCTGTTAAGGCGATTACCTGCTCTCTTTTTCGATCTATCTCAGTCTCGTAAAAATAACTTACATCATTTATTTCTTTGTTCATCACCGATGCATGCATCTCTTCACCATTGGTGGATGAATGGAATACCATATACAAACCTATGGAAACTGACATAAAAATAACCGCAACGGCCGCATACCGTTTGGCATGCATGAACCATAATTGGCGCTGGCCCGACTGGGAAACATTTACCTCAGCGGCAATTTTATCCCACAGCTGATCGGAAGGCATCTGGCTATCGAATGCATCCCTGTTGTGCCTGATAAAATCATCAAAAGAATTTGGCTTGCCCATATTATTAGTTTTTCCCGGAAGTTTGAATTTCTCCGGCTTTTAATATTTCTATTATTTTTTTCTTACCCCTTAGTAATTGGGTTTTAGAAGTCGATTCACTAATGTTCAGTATCTTAGAAATCTCTTCATGATCATACCCCTCTAACATATACAAGGAAAACACCACCCTGTATCCATCGGGCAACAGCCCGATGGCATGTCTTATACGGTCTACCGACAGTGCCACATCAGCACCATCCTCGTCATTATACTCCTCCGCCACATCGTTTGATAAAACTTCTCCATAATCCAATGCCACTTTTCGTTTTCGCAATTCATTGATGCACTTGTTAATGGTAATGCGCTTGAGCCAGGCACCAATGGTTGAATCAAATCTGAAAGTATCTAAGCGGGTAAAGGCCTCAATAAATACCTCTTGCAACATATCCTCAGCCTCGGTAGTGTTATTCATCATCCGGCAACAGATGTTGTACATTGCTCTGCAATACAATGAGTAAAGCTCACGCTGTGCCTTCGAATTTCCGGTTCGGGCTTTTTCAATTATATCTCTGTGTATGTCTATCTGTAGCGGCGACAAGGATCAATGCTTTTAAGTAAATGACACCTAATTTTTAGGAAGGTTGCACAAAACGACTACGAATTTAGATTATTTTTTTCAGCAAGCGAAGAGTTCCCAAAATGGGGGCAAAAAAAAACGGGTGCCCCTGCAGGAGCACCCGTTTTTTTATGCCTTAATTTTCATTTTTTGGTAAGAAAGCGTCAAAGACAAGGCTTTCGAAGTTTTTGAAACCAAGGAGTTTACTTTGTAGTTGCCTTTCGACTTGTTTCCCAAAATGGATTTTCCGGGAATGCTAACCGATTCGTCGGTATAAGGTCCAAAATTCTGCCCTTTCCCTTGCTCATCCTTGAGTTCCAACGACCAAGAAGAAAAGGCCTTTTCAGCTCCTTCAACATTAAAGGTCACGTAGCTGTCGACCGGTGCAATCAGCAATGCTTTTATCTCTACCGGCTTAAGGCTGGTTTCGTTGCCCGTTTCAAACTCCATCAACAAAGCGGGTGATTGGCTTTCGATGGAAACCCTGCGGTCGCCCTCACGGAGCAATTTAAGTTCGAGGGTGCCACCTGGTTGCTCCGATGGATTCTCAGGCTTGTTTCTGCCTTCAATACTAATTCTGGAAGCATTGATTCCAAACACACTGATCAGATAGTTGCTGATCGATTGAGCCATGGCTTTACCATCTTCAGGTCCTTTTTCTGACGATCCAACCAGAGTGATGGCCGATGATGGATTTTTATTCATCCTGTCGCCAAGAATATTCAGCAGGTTGTAATACACGACCATTTCCCGGTCAGAGCGGCCAGTAAGACGTTTAGGTTCGAGTACTTCTAATTGGTCTTCTTTAAAATCGGCTACCTGATTCTTTTGCAACAACACGTATCTTTCAGGAATTTTTGTTGATCCCAGGTCAAAAAACACGTAGTTACGTAAGGGGAAAGTTTCGCTAACCCTGCGTTCAGTTGGAATGTTCTCTGGTGAAATAACCGAAAAACGTACATTCGCATCTGCCGCCACTGCATTGTCGGGGAATAGCATGGCCTCTTGGGGCAACACTTTCCTTCCGCGTCCAAATTTCAGTGCTGCACCTGCCCGAATGGTGGTCACATTCCATGCTTCAACTGTTCTGGGATCCTGTCCAAAATAAGGATGGTAAGAAATAAAGGGTGAAAGAACTGTTTTAGTTGGTCGGCTGTCCGCCGAAAGCTGAATGTCGTACCCCGCACCAATTTGCATGGAAACCAACATTTTTTGGATGTTGTCGAAGTCGCCCTTAACATCAGGGTTGGCTACCTGATCAGGAAACTCGGGATTGATACCTTGTTTATAGGTAAACGATTGGTCCATATTAAAGGCCAAACGTGGTCCGGCAAACAAGTAAAAATCAGAATTAAAAGGCGCCAGACGTAAGCTGGGCTCCACAGTGAAATAGCTCAACCTGGTCGACAAATCGGCTGGGCAATTACAAAAGGTGGATATCTGATCAAAGTTACCTTTTCGGCTGTCGTAACCCAACTGAAGCATTGCGCCCCACTTTGAAGCAGGAGGGCGAAACTCAACCAAAGGCGCCAAATACAAACCAATGCCGTTACCATCGTGAAAGGCACCAGGCACGGTAAAATCTCCATTCAACTGTTGGGTGGTACCTTCGTAAAAATTAATATTGGCAGCACCTGCTGCGCCAAACCACCAGGTTGGAGGGGCATATTCGGTTTCCTGAGCCTGTAGACTGCTAAAACCGGTTAAAATCAAAGTACCTAAAGCGAGACCCTTAAGGACCATCTTGCACTTAGAAGGCGTAATGTTAGTATCTATATTTTTCATTCTTTATTTTATTGAGTCTTGTGGTCAAACAAACCGAAGGAAGCATTTTTGCAAAATGCTTCCCCGCGGATTGTTATTTGTTCTTTTTAAATGGATTAAGGCTGTGGTTTGGTGATGATGTTGGTATTAGTCATCACTACTGAGCCGTTCCTGGCAAGCATTCGTCCTTCAGCAACCGCACCCGAGTTCATGGTGATGGAAGTTAAGGCTAAGATGTTTCCTTTAAAGCTGGTGCCATCACCAATGGTAGCCGAACTTCCGGTTTGCCAATAAACGTTTTTGGCCTTTGCGCCGTTGGTTAAGATAACATTGCCACCTGCGCCACCAACCGTTGTAAAGTCAGAGGCAATTTGGAAAATCCAAACTGCATTCTCGTCACCCTGTGCGTCCAGAGTCAAGTTGCCAGACTCAATAAGTAAGGTGGAGGTTGACTTGTAAATGCCGGGTGCCAGGGTTTTTCCGCCTTGGTCGCCCGAAACAGTCGCCGGAGCAGGTGATGTTGCTTTTTCGGCAAATAGATAGGCTTCCACAAGGTCGTTTTTGGCTTGCAACAACATGGCTGGAATGCCAGGTTCAAATGTATCATCAGAAGCATACATTTTACCATTCACGAGTATAGCAGGTGGAAATCCGGTAATAGACGAACGAACGCCCGGGTAGATGCCCACATTTAAGTCGCGAATCTCGCTGAAACCTGCGTTGTTGCTAACGCCAACACCCGCAATAATTCCAAACCAGAATACCGACTTGAGATCAACGCCCACTTGTGCTTCACCAATTGCGGACGAAGTATTGAAAATCCACTCATAATCATCTTCCAACGCTACGCCCAATCCATTTTCCACATCTGCTGTGATGATACCCGTATAGGTGGTATTGGCTTGCAAAGCGGTGGCAGGTACAAAGCGGACCGTTGAACCTTCATAAGAAACGGTACCATCAATCGGATTTCCATTCTGGTTAACGGTAAAAGAAGCGTCATTCAGCGTTGATGCATCCATTTCCATGCTAAAGGTGGCAGTAATGGTTTTGTCAAGAGCCACTCCTGTTGCCCGGTTAAGCGGACTGGTTAAAATAACCATAGGGGCCAAAGTCGCACCGGTACTGAAAGTCCACACATGGTCGGTTTGCAAGGGTTGGCCCATCATATCCATGACCTGGGTGGTTATTCTGCCTTCATAAGTCCTGTTGGGAGCAAGATCCGTATTAGGACTAAACGAAGCGGTTGAATCCGTGTAGGTCACTTCGCCTACCACAAAGGCACTACCTCTTAGCGTGAAGGAGGCATCGGAAATGGTTTGACCATCGATTTTTTTGTTAAAAGTGGCTGTAACCGTTGTGTTGAGAGGTATATTCACTTCCCCATCTTCAGGGCTGGTAACAAAAACTGCCGGGCATACTTCTACAATCGCATTATAATCGTCCTTTTTACAACCGGTAAATAAAACAACCAGCGCCAAGGCTAAGGTTGCCGACAAATTTCTAATATTCATTTTTCGAGAATTAATTATTGAAGAGTTTTCTTCGGAGCAAAGATATAGGATGGATAGTCCCTTAGTATTACATAATTGATGGCATGTTTTATATAATTCACGCAAATGCCATAAGCCCATATGCAAAAGCATTATGCTTAAAGATTAAACATAATGTTATCAATGAATTAGTGCCTGAAACAATCTTTTTACTATATGTAGGTAATGTAAATAGGAGACGAGCTTCGTACTTTAAAACCAAGCTTTAATCTTTTGAAGCCATTTACTAAAGAACCCAGGCTTATCCTCTTCATCGGAATCAGTGTAGTTTTCTTCGCCAATCAACAGAGCAAGCGGCTTAAGTTCTATAAACTCTTGACACACCACTTTCAACATGGCAGCAAAAGGTAAAAACAGGATCATTCCTGCAACCCCCCATACTGAAGCTCCAATAATGATACTTAAAATGGAGGTGAAAGCATTCACTTTTAAATTGCCTCCCACAATCTTCGGGGTTAAAACATTACTTTCCACAAACTGGACAACCCAAAAGAAAAGAATGATAGATATGGGCATCCAAATTGAATCATAGGACATAAACGCGTAGATTACCGGAATAGCAGCCCCTATAAGCGTTCCGGCATAAGGAATTATGGCTAGAACAGCAGCCAAAAAACCAAAAAGGAAGGGATTGTCAATACCAATAATCAATAGGCCAATACTATTCGTAAATCCCAGCACAAGTACTATAATAAACATACCAAAAAGGTATTGCTGTCCAACCTGCTGAACCGATTTAAACATCTTGTGCGCCTTTTCCTGATGATTTTCTGGGAAAAATTGTACCAAAGCATTAACCAAGCCATGTCTGTAAATTAAAACCAGAAAGGTAAAGACTATGGAAGTTATCAGTCCGGTAAAAAATGCAGCTGTACCACTGAAAGTCTGACCCACCAACGCCCCCATCGATTTACTTAATCCGTCTTTAAGTTTTTCCAACAATTCTCCCCTTTCGAGTTGGGGGACAAAAGAAAAATTTTGATTGATATACAAGGTGAGATCTGCAAATATCTCCAGTATTTTATCTTTAAACTGGGAAAGATTCTCTGAGAGTTCTATGATTTGAGTCGAGAAAAGATAGAGTCCTCCCGCAATGATTAAAAACAATGAAAACATTGAGAGAAAAGCTGCGAATATTTTACTCGCCCCCCATGCTTCAAATTTTTGGCATACCGGAAAAAGAATAAACGCAACCAAAAAGGCAAAAGCCAAAGGAATTAGTATGGGCTTGGCCAAAATTAAAATCGCAAAAATGCCGAAAACAGAGGCAATTGTGAAGAACAATTTTTTAAAGGACAGATGCATCTGATATAGATTTTTATTTTTATTGACCAAAACCAATGATTATCAACCAAATTTATGAATTATATTATTTGTATCACAAGTAAATACGGTGATTATTTCAAAACTCTCATAACCAGAGCAAAAGCAAATTACAGACCAGGTGTACCTCCCCGGAAAAGACAAAGGCGATGGTCTAAATTAGATAGACAACCGCCTTTGTTTTTAAGTATTGATACCGCTTATTTACCTTCTTTTGACAATTTTCAGCACTTCGGTAGCACCATTTTGTTTATAAAGGGTTATCAGATAAACACCTTCTGCCAACTGATCGGTGGGGATGGTTATTGCTTCAGAGTAAGATGATTCTACGTCAATTAGGTGTAGCCCAATCATATTGGTTATAATCACTCTGCTTACTTCCTTAGCATTGTTTACAGTTACAGAAGTGCTAAATGGATTTGGGAAAACTTTCACGGTGGAAAGACCAGGATCATCCATTCCCGTATAAACTTTAAAGAAGGCGGTTATCACCTTATCATCATCCATTGTCACAGTTATTGTTGAGGCATTGGATGAAACCACCGGACTCCAGGCTTCGAATTGCCAACCCTCTTCAGGGAATGCCGCCACCGATACCAAAGAGTCACCACTCACTGTAACCATCCCTGAATAGGGGATGTCATTCAATTCAACCCAGCCATTACCAATAGCATTAACAGTAAGCGTGTAGGTATTAACCTCCAGGGTTACCGGCACAATAACCTCAGGGTTTGCTGAATCATTGGATACTATGGTAATAATGCCCTGGTAGGTTCCTCTGGCCATGCCCTCTGAATTAAGCGTAAGGGTAAGCTCTATACTCTCACCGGCAGGCACAACTCCCCATAGAGGTGTAACACCCATATTGGTTAGTAGCAAATAACTGATCTGGTTTTCGAGCAATTCCTGAATATCAGCCTTTCCTGAACCGCTATCATCGTCCCAGTAGTTATCTGATTGAAATGCATTGAATATTGAATTGTTTTGAGCATTCAGCACAATTGCTGCACTGTTAGGGTAGCCATCAAATACTGCCAGCCGCTCAGCCCCTCCTACGACCTCAACAATCTGTCCATCAATATTATACTGGTTTGAATTCCAGAGATATTCAACAGGAAGCGCATTTGGATGAGATAAAACCGAAGCACTCGAGGTTAAACTCATGTTGATTGGGGTATCAAAATCTGAGACCACATTAATCCCCATTGTTTGACAAAGGGGATGATTCGAGAAATCACTGCCTTGCCAATGGGCAAAGATCAATTTCCCCCCACCACTTAAGTGATTGGCCAGTGCATCAATCGCGAAGGATGAACAGATACTTTGGTAGGAGTTTACAAGCACCAAATCCCAATGAGTTAATCCATTTATAGCTGTTGTCAGGGCATCCCAGCTGGAGACTGAGGTGTAGTCGAGACCAAGTGCGTTTAGGGCCTCCTGGTACCAGTAATTGTTTGCCACATCTTCATAAATTAAGATATTGAAGTTTGTGCTGCCCTTTGTGCCTTTTTGGTAGCGGATAAATTCATTACGGGTCATGGAATGCCCACCAATATTATTCGCCGCTTCAAAGGTTTTGGTGCCCAGATTAATTGAACTTGTGAATTTTCTAACCTGCTCAATCCCTCTGTCCAAAAAGGTTGATGTTGTGTACCCCAGCAACATGCCACCATTGTTTGTGATGGTCAGAA
>DHVH01000143.1 GCA_002412555.1 Marinilabiliaceae bacterium UBA5213
AATTACGGGGAACAATGGGACTACCCGAGTTGGAAATTTTAAAATACCGCACCTGCTTATATTTCCCGCATAACTCTTTGAGGGCTTCACCGGGCGTACCATCATCCACCACTATCACTTCAAAATCACGATAAATCTGTCCATTTAGACTATCCAGTGTTCTTTTGAGGTAATCCGGTCGATTATAGGTGGGCACAATAACAGAAACGGTAGGCATACTTAAAAAAGTCGTTAAATATTTTTCAGGTGAAAACTATAAGTGCTTCGTATCAATTTATGCGCTTTTCAGTTTTAAGCGCAATAAGCGCTTCAAAAGTCTATACTCCCGGGTAATAACAAAGGCCTTCCATATTAAGCCCTGAAATTCCTTCACGCCGTCTTCGTAAGCATTGATGGCATCCTTGCCAATTTTATTCCATATTATCTTATCATAATCGCTGCTTATACCCAAATATTTAGGTAGAATTCGAAAATGACCCTGCCAATAACCCAAGCCCTTTTTCATCTCTGCACTACCGCTATGCCGTCGATACCTACTCACCAGATTATCCTGAAATGCGATGCCTTGCTTCAGGGCAATACGCATAAACATATCCCAGTCTTCAGCAAAGAGATTCTCATCAAACCCTCCCAAATCATTTAAAACACGCGTAACGTAAAAGCCTGATGCAGTAGGAATAAAACAACCAAAGGTCACCAATTCGGGAAAGATAAAGCCTGAAGGCATCTCGTTGTTGGGGAACAACTTTTTACGGTCATTGATGATGGATGACCGAAGCAAATTATCATCATTGTCAATCCATTCAATATCTCCATATAAAAATCCCGGCTGCCAGTTAAGGCTCTCCATGTAAGTTACCTGACTTTCAATTTTATGCGGTAGCATAATATCATCGCAGGGCCATGGATGAAAGTATTTGGTTTTACAGAGGGACAAGGCGTGGTTCATGGTACTGGTGATGCCCTGGTTCTGCTCATGAACGATAAGCGTAGCAGGGCGGCCATTTTCTTCCAGCCATTCTTGTATGAGCTCCACAGAATTATCGGTACTGCAGTCGTCGATGATGTAGAAATGACTGGGCCGCCAGGTCTGCTCCATGATGCTATCAAGTGTTTTACGTAAAAAACGACTTTGATTATAGCATAGAGCAATCACTGTTACCAGTTCATCACATCTGTTGGTTGAAGTATTGTCAGACATTAACTTTCTATTTGAATTGGTTGATGACGTCCGCCACATAAGCAATCTCCTCATTGGAGTGGACCGGACTAATAGGGAGGCTCAACTCTTGTTGGTGAATTTTTTCTGTTACTGGAAAGGACCAGCCCGACCACTGTCTGAAGGCCTCCTGTTGATGGGGTGGTAATGGGTAATGAATCATGGTCTGCACGCCCTTCTCCAGCAAATACTGCTGAAGAGCATCCCTACGCGGATGCAATATGGCAAAGAGGTGATAGACATGCGTGGCATAAGTGGCCTCAAATGGAAGAATCACTTCCTCATTACGGATAGATGTGCGGTACACATCGGCCAGCTCCCGGCGCCTTTTGTTTTCTTTATCCAATCCCCGCAGCCTGATCCTCAGCCATGCCGCCTGATTCTCGTCCAGACGCATATTAAATCCTTCGTATACGTTGTAGTACTTTTTATGGGACCCATAATTGCGCAGCGCCTTAATGGCTTCAGCCAATTCGTTGTCGTTGGTGCTTACCGCACCGGCATCGCCCAGCGCTCCCAGGTTTTTTCCCGGGTAAAAACTGTGACCCGCTGCATGGCCAAGATTACCCACCATGCGACCATCAGAAAGCATCGCGCCGTGCGCCTGGGCAGCATCCTCAACCAGTAATAAGCCATGTTCGTCGGCTATGGAAGCCAACGAATGCATATCTGCCAACTGACCATACAAATGAACGGCCAGTATAGCCTTGGTTTTTTTAGTAATGTGCGCCTTAACCAAATCCGGATTCAAGTTGAAAGTATGGGCATCGGGCTCTACCAAAACCGGTTTCAACCGGCTTTGGGTGACCGCCAAAATGGATGCAATGTAGGTGTTGGCAGGAACGATCACCTCATCCCCTTCCATCAATTGTCCCAAGGCCTTATAACCTTCAAAAATAAGGCGCAAAGCATCCAGTCCGTTACTCACACCCAGGCAATGACTGGTGCCACAATAGTGGGCATAATCCTTTTCAAAAGCTTCCACTTCCTTGCCTAGAATATACCACCCGCCCTCCAAAAACTGGCGTGTAGCAGCCATTATCTGTGGAAAATAGGGTTGATTAACCGCCTTTAAATCCAAAAATTTTACCTGCATATATCTTTTCTGTAAAAATCATGACAAAACCCTGCCGCTCCAAAACCTTCCTTGAAAGAGGCCAATCCCACATTCAGTTCCTGCCCGTTATTATCGGTGGAGGTACCAAAGTTCAAATACCTTTTTGTAGCTCCATATTGCTCCATTAGATGTCCGATGAGAAATTCTGCCGCACACAAATCACGGCCCTCATCGTTAAAGTGAAGGTACTGGGTATGGATAAAATCGTTATCAATAAACAGCCAGGATCCACCCAAAAAGCGCTCCTCCTGATAGACGGAAATCGTTTGACAATTGTTGGGAAAACGCTTTTGTAATAACAAAACCTCTTCAGGTGTATGAACGGCAGAAGTCTGGTATTTACTCACCAGATTTTGATTGACCAGCGCCATGTATTGGTGAACATCGCCTTTTGTATCGAGGCGAAGATTGTTGCGGGTCGACTTGTTAAAGCGATACCGCTTATCCCGCGCAAAGCCGCCATGGTTCTTTAAGTCAAAATAAAAGGACAAGTCGCGGCGCCACATTTCGTAGCCACTGTTCCATAAGACCCAGGCATCTGCATCATTGGCATGCTTCTCAAAAACGAAAGGCTTGTGCTTATATTCAATGCGCTGAAAGGATTGGGCAGCAGCATAGGCTTCCATCTCGCCAAAAAGCGTTTGTAAATCAACAACGGAAAACCTGTTGCTTAATGCCCATCCACCATAGGTTAGCCCCTGATGCGACCACAAAATGCCGTCCTTTTCATTGGCCGGCAAAACGGCTTTCAGTTTGCCGTTGCAGTAGGCCATCAGACTATGATCCGTAAACCGGTCGGCATGGTAATCCATAAACCCCCGGTAAAACAAAAACACTCCGTTCCACGCCTCATTTATAAACTGATCCCACTCATGGGCTTTATCACTGGAATATCTTACTAACTCAAACTGCATCATTCAATTTCTAGGGTCGATTTCAAATCTGACTTTCAATGTCACTCACTTTCCCAAGCACTTTGGCGGGACAACCGCCGACAATGGAATTTGCTGGAATATCTGAATTAACAAAACTTTTAGGATGAACAAACACCCCATTCCCTATGGTAACGCCTGCAATAACCATGGTTCCATGCCCAATGAGGCAATCATCACCAATGCTGATAGGTGCTTCCTTAATGGGATATTTTTTCAACATACCCTCACTGGCCGTTGGTCCTGTATCCACAATAAAATGGCAAAACGAACCAATGCTACAACGCTCCCCTATGCTTAGCTGAGCTGCATAACCATTGATAATGGTATGGTGTCCGATGCGGGTATCTGCTCCCACTTTCAAAACATTTATAGGACTGCCAAACAGGGTGGTACGCCGCCCCACCTTTACACCATCCCCCAGCCGTGTATTATTGAGCGAGGCCGATTCATCCACCTCAACATGACGTCCGGCAATTATATTTGCATGTATCATTCTCCTCTTTCCGTAAGTACTTCCATCGGGTCTATAGCCCGAATGAAACGTGCAGGGTTACCACCAAAAATAGCAAAATCAGGCACATCCTTATCCACATAGCTATTGGAAGCCACAATGCTGTATTTGCCAATGGTTACTCCGGGAGCAATCACACTTCCGGAACCAATCCAGCAATGATCACCAATTTTAATAGGTGCTGCCGGTTGGGCAAATAGCCTGTTGACATTAGAACCGGGTGCCAATCCCCAATCCGACACAATCACATTGTGCTGGCCAATGGATACATGCTCACCCACCTCAATATCCGCCTGAGTCCCCTCCAAAGTCACATACATCCCAAAAATGGTTCCTGAGCCAATTTTTACAATATGTTGATTTCCACCATGAATGGTGCATTCTTTGGCTATCTTAATGTTATTCCCAAAATGCACATTGTTAACAGAGGTGGAGGGATGAATGGTGACATTTTCTCCAAAAGATAAATTAGATAAAATCATAACAAAAAATCTTTAACCAGAGTCAATAAATAATCAATATGACCACGGGTCATATTTTGGTGGCAAGGCAAATAAAAAGCTTCCTCGCCATAAAACACACTGCATTCAATGCCCTCAGTTTGCAAAAAGTGTTTCAATCCTTCTAAATCATGTCCTTCTGCTTTAAACAAGAAAGCGCCGGGGACTTCTCCTGCTTCCGGTTCAAAGCGGGGCAAAAATCCAGCGCTTGAAAAAGCGTCAGACATTTGTTGGTAGACCTCTTTACGTGCCTTTATAATTTGCGCTTTATGCTGATGGTAAAAACCAAAGCACGATTTGTAGTATTTCAACGCTTCCTCTGAGAGCGTGTTTTTGAAATGTATCTCTTTAGATGAAAAAAGCAGGCCACCGGCCTGCATGGGAAACATTTTTGCCATGCTGAAGATGGCATAATCATTTAAGCTTCCTGGCTGAACCCCATTTAGTTCTGAATACATGCTGTAAGCAGCATCTTCAATAATTGGTAATCCCAAAGCCTTAAGCGCTTGCAAATCGCGGTATACAAAACCAAACTCGTGGTTCACCAAAACAACCGCTGTAGCGTTGCTTTGTTGACGACTCCAACGGCAATATTTTTCAATGGTACGGGTGACACAACCGCTGATGTAGCTATTGCCACTTGTGGTAACAATCCATACCTCGTCACCAGACTGTAGGCACAAGCTCTCCAGAATAATATCTAAGGCGCTGGTAGCACTCTCGGTAATCGTTACCTTTAGTCCATTCAGTTCTACAACAGGCGATCCATCCGCCTTATAGTTCCGCCAGATATAGTTATTTCTAAACATATCTTCGCAACCAAAAGGCGAAATGTTAATGGCGGCCGACCTGAAAGCAGGCGCTTGCTTAATGTACCCGTTCAGAAACTCCACGATATTTCAAATAGGCATCATAAGTTCGAATATAGTCTGACTCATCGTAAGGGTGCGAAGTCAACACCAGACAAATAGAAGCTGAAGAGAAATTCTGTTCACGCGCCCAAATGCCCGGAGGAATGTGTAAGCCCATAAAAGGCTGATTCAGGAAAAGGGTTTTGCAATGTATGCCATCCTCCACCATCACCTCAAAGCTGCCGCCGGCAGCAATCAAAAACTGATGGCACTCCATGTGGGCATGAGCTCCCCGGTTTTCTCCGGCCGGAATATCGTACAGGTAAAATACCCGCTTTACATCAAAAGGCACATCTACCGAATTCTGCACAGAAGTAATGCGCCCCGAAACCGCGCTGATCTTGGGCAGCTGATAAATATGACAATCAAAAACGGTCGGCAGACCTTTCTTCTCAGTCCCCTTGACAGAAACGCTCATATTTTCTTATGTATTCATTTTCACTAAATTCACCAGAACTCAAATGCAGGGATAAGGCATTGGTGCTAAAATTTTCCATGTGCCGCCAAGTCAGCGCCGGCAAATAGAGTCCCTTATATGAGCGGTTAAGATGGTAGTGCCGCTCCCCACCATTTTTGTCCCTGACCACCACATCAAAACTGCCCGAAAGGGCTACCACTACCTCCTGCTGTGTTTGAAAGGCATGACCACCGCGGGTTTCACCACCAGGCACGTCGTAGGTCCAGTAAACACGTTTAATATCAAAAGGGAACTGGCGTTGATTTTCCAAAAAAGTAAGGTTTCCTCTGGCATCCAGAATCTTGGGCAGTTCAATCAATTCTTCCATAAGTTAAAACTCTTGAAGTTCGACCATTTTTCGGAACTTGGGCGACAATTCCTGCAAGGCATGAAAAGTGCCAGAGGCAGCAATCTCGCCATTTTCAAGCAAATATATTTCATCCGCATTGCGCACCGTTGATAAACGGTGGGCGATAATAACAATGGTATATTTTCCTTTCAAAGCATTGATATTGGCCTGTATAATCCGCTCGTTTTCAGAATCCAACGCCGAGGTAGCCTCATCCATCAACAACAGGGAACAATCACGGAAAAGTTCCCGGGCTATGGAGATACGCTGCTTTTGACCACCCGAAATGAGGACTCCGTTATCCCCCAAAAGAGCGTCTTCCTTATTCGGCATCCGAAGGATGGTATCCGTCAATGCCGTTTTGCCTATGACATCCCAAAATTTCTCAAGATTCTCAGGCGTTTTCTCCATCCCAAATGATACATTGTTAAATACCGTATCATTAAAAACAACTGGTTCTTGAGTAATGTAACCAATCATGCGGCGAAAACTTCTAACCCGTTTAGGCGTTAACTCTACACCGTCAATCAGTAGTTGTCCCTCATTAGGAATAAGCAACCCAGCCAACATGTTCACCAAGGTTGTTTTTCCCGAGCCACTTTCACCCACAAAGGCAATGGTTTTATTTTTTTCAATACTTAAAGAGATGCCGTTTAAAACTGGTCGGGGGTCACTGTCGTAAGCAAATTTGACATTACTAAACCTTATCTCCTTTGCCAACGAAGGAATGTCTTCCTGCAGACGACTTTCCACCTTCTCCTCAAATTCATTATAGAGTTCCCGTACGGTATGAATACCTCCGGAACTAACCAAAAATCCCTGCCAGGAATTTTGCAGAGAAAGAAGACTGGTAAGGGAACGGTAAAAGAAAACCAAAATAAGGGCGATGCTGAACATCGACACCTCAAACAAGACAACCTGCACAAAAATAACAGCTGCAACAATTCCAATAGTTACGGGCTCACGCAGAGCGCCTGAGATGGCGTTCAATTTTCCCATTTTCATGGTTAAATCCTCCACCTCATTTACCAAGCCCACCAATTTTACCCGATACTTGGCTATCAAATCAGTTGCCTTTAAGTATTTATAATTCCAAACAGATTCAAGCACTTTTGATTGCAACCCATTACCGATGTACGATTGCATAAGTGATGAGGTCTCCACCTTTTTATTAATGTACCGATATATTAAGCCGCTAAGTAAACCTGCCAGGGTGATGAGCAAAGCAAACCTGAAATTGGCCACAAATGCTAAAACCAAATAACCCGTTAAAGTTATAGCGGCCTGAAGTGTGCTCAAATAAGAGAGTAAAGCACCTCCTGCCTTACCAATTTCCGCAGTAATAACATTTTGAATGCGGCCTAAATCAATATTCACAAAGGCCGGATAAGAAATATTGCACAGTCCGTTTACCAATTGCATGCGCATCTGCTTCATGAATCTCACCCGTATCTGGGTCGAAAAATAGAGACTAACAAACGCAACCATACCCTTAAAAGCAAACATGATGATCATGAATAAAAGAATGCCCCCTATTGATATGCTCAAACCAATATAGTTGAAAAAATCAATTACAAAACCAAGTTTACCCAAATCAGCCGCTGCAGCATCTCCCGACTCGGCCACCTGAAACAATGGAATAAACAAAGCCAGGCCCAAACCATCCAGCACAGCAACAAAAGCACTTAACCCTAATAATACAGGAATACGCCATTTAAGACGCTGATAATAAAAGATTAAATATTTTATCTGACTTATCTCCTTAAAATACTTTAGCATTGGATATAATTATGTATTGGGTAAACAATTCTGAAAGATTGATACAGCTTCGCCTCCCTCAGTCCCTGACTGAGCTATTTCTAAAATTTCAAACACCTAAAGTTAACATTACCTTCCCTATCTTTTAGCAAATTATGATTAACCGTTACAATTCAATGCCAAATTATAAATTTTACACGATGAATGGTCTTTCCCTTTAAAATAGGTATGAAATTAGGCTAATAACAGGGCGATTTTCATCTATCAGGGAAATTCTTTTATTTATCTATTTAGAACTTACGCCTGTCAAAATATTCATTTAATATGCGAAAAAACACCCTACATTGCTTAACAGAAAAAGCAATAACTTCACTACTTAAAGGCCATTGTTATGAGCAACAAAACCCAACCAATAAAAGTAGGTATAGTAGGTACAGGTATGATAGGACGTGGCTTGTCTCACCTACTTTCAAAACTTCCAGAGTATCAGCTGACAGGCATACTCACCCGGAGAAAAGGAACAATCAGGGATTTACAGGTCAGCCAGGATTTGGTCACTACCAGTCCCCAACACCTTATGGAAAAATCAGACATCCTTGTGGTCAGTACTGGCGACGTCCTTTATTCCACAGAAGTCATCAACATGGCCTTTAGCTTTGGTTTGCCTGTAGTGACAATGGACTCTGACACGCAAGTTGTTTCGGGTTCCTGGCTTTCAAAGCGGGGGCAGCTGACAGAAGCAGATGGTGACCAGCCGGGCTGCTTAGCAGCAATGAAGGAAAATATTGTCCAAATGGGTTTTAAACCGCTTGTATATGGCAATGTAAAAGGCTTTTTGAATCAGGATCCATCGGTTAGCGACATGAACCATTGGGCCAAAATAAAAGGCTTTTCCCTTCATTCAGTGACCTCCTTCACCGATGGCACCAAACTTCAGATAGAGCAAGCTCTGGTAGCCAACGGATTGGGAGCTACTATTGCCCAACAAGGGTTAATTGGTGAACGGACAATCGAACTGGAACCTGGCGCTATGGCTCTTGCTGCCCAAGCCAAAAAGGCTAATCTTGTCATAAGTGACTATATAATATCCTTGCAAGCACCTCCGGGAGTTTTTATAGTGGCAGAACACGATGCAGATCTGGCCCCGGGTCTCAAAACCTACAAAATGGGAGATGGTCCGTTCTACCTGCATTATAACCCCACCCACCTGTGTTACTTCGAAATCCCAAAAACCATAAAACGCTTTTACACCACCCGTGAAGTGTTTTTGGATAATGGAGCTAACCCCACCACCGGAGTGGCGACCATTGCCAAACGGGAATTGAGCAGCGGAACCTACATTGATCAGGGCATTGGTTCCTTTCATGTTCGAGGAGAAGTTGTAAAATTAGAAGATCAACCCGCCATGATACCCATTGGGTTGATCAATCAGGCCAGACTAAAGCGCAAAGTTGAACCCGGACAAATACTGACTTTTGACGATGTAGAAATACCCGAGAGTCTGGCGCTCACAGCCTGGATGGAGACCATTGTAGCCTATCCACAGTTAATGAGATAACCTATTAACAAAATAAAACACTGAATTAATCAGCATCCCCATAAACCCTATACTTTCGCATTCTAAAATCAAGCAGTGGATTTATAAGTTTATAGGGTAGTTTAAGGAAGCCGGTATGGTAGTTATACCCACTCTTTACCCGAGCTCCCTGTGCCTCTTTAAATTTGCGCACCCCTTCCCCTCCTTCATTTTCAAGTGGAATAACGCCCAGATTATAATAATTAAACCCATTAACTTTGGCATAGTTGGATATATGCATGGCCAGAAAAGAAGGCATTCCCAAACAATAGGCCCGATCATTTGAACCCATCAACAAAAAATACAACTTTGGCGAATGCTCCAAAGCAAACAGAATTGTATCCACTTGTCCTTCATGCTCGGTATAAAACATAACACCCAAACCATTTTCCAGGAGGTGCAACAACCCATTTCTATTCAGGTTATGTATATACATCGGATTGTAATCTTTTCCGTATTTCTCTACACGTACCGACTTGGTATGGTCAATCAACTCAAGCATCCTGTCAAGCATTTCAGGCTTCCTGGTCCGATGTACTACTACGCCTGATTTTTGAGCCTTCTTGGCATTTCTCTTTAAATTAGAGCCCAATTGTAAGTCGGTCGCATCGCCATTTTCATAGCCAATAACATACTCATTCAATTCACTCATTCTAAAACTTTTCACATCCACTTTCTGCATCAGATGGTCGTCAAAGGCATATAAAAACACTCTGGAATAATTCTTTCTTTGAGCAAAATCCTTAAGCGCATCGAGGCAGCTCCTCTGCAATTCGACGCTTTTTTCCTGCATAATCAGCCCAGAAAATGAATACAACTGATGGCCCGACCTGCCTGGACCATCCACCTCCATGCCTGAGAGTTTACCGACAACTTTTCCATCCCTGTAAAAATTCAAATAAAAGGGAGGATGCATTTTATCGCTAATAGCCTCCACCCATTGTGGCAGATGAAAAACGCCATAAGAAAAAGCAAACAAATCACTTGCCCAATCAATACCATCTAACTGCTTTACTTGAATCATCGAAAGTGTTATTAAATTAATAAGGGTGGCTCAATCGCTTGAGAAAAAACTCCAATATATTGTTAAGATTTCCAGTAACGTAAAACCCTGATCACCGGGTTCAGCAAGCGATGCGGATAACAAAGAAAATTAGTTGTTGCCCCATAAACCACCTTTTTAACAGCTCCCTTCGATTGCTTGCTTCTTTCCAGTCCGGCACTGCCTGCATCATCGGTACCTCCGCCCAAATTATAATACCGAAATCCGGCGGCTTGATACATGTGAATCAATTCATAATCGGCCAAAGCTGCGAACCCATGTTGGTAGGACAAATCATCTGAACCGACCAATAAATTAAAGGCTTTGTCACCCCTTTCGAGATTGAATAAAACAGAATGGCATACCTCATCTCCTTCCAGTTTTACCTTGTAAAACTTACCCGCCTTAAGATCAATTAAGCGCTGAAGGCTTGTTTCATTCATATGGGGGAGATAGAAAGGATTGTAATCTTTTCCATATTTAGATACCCGCTGCTCCAGCGTGTTTTTCAACAACTCAACCAGTCGCTTTAACAAGTGTGCTTCATCCCCATTAACCAGCGCTGCGTTAAGCTTTTTGGCCTTCTTAACATTTCGTTTAAGATTCTGACTAAAGGCAACTCCATTCATCTCAGGCTGAAGGGCCACCACATATTCGTATCGCTCATTGGTGTAAAACCCTGTCACCTCACAGGCCAATCCGGTCGGCTGATCGTAAGAGCCCATCACCACTCTTTGTACGCTATTTTGCCGGGCAAAGTTCAACAAAGCCTGGCAACAATCATTCAAAAGGCTCTGATTATGTTCCTTTAAGGCTGGACTGGCATAGAAAAAAAGCTGATCACCCTTTAGCCTTCCCTGCTTTACCCACAAACCAGCTATTTTCCCAACAACTTCTCCATTCAATAAAAAATTAAGAAAGAGTGGAGGATTGTCATCAGAACTAAACGCCTCAACCCATTCTGGAGTCATAAACAAACTAAGCTCAAAATCAGATAAATCTTCACGCCACTGTACAGATGAATGTGGCATAATTACAATTTCCAATGGGCTTTCATAATTTCTATGTGTCATCAAATCACATTTTAGTATCAAATAGGCCCAAGCATTAATTTCAATTTTATAAAGTATTGCCAGTTATGAAAAATCAAACAACCGAAGAGCTCTTCTGCCAAAATTCATGACCGAATTGTCTGGCAGGATTTTACTCAACCGTAATAAAGGATTGAGCAACTTGCAGGGAAATGTAAGGAAGTAGGTATAATAACCATACCTGATTAATTCCCGACTGCCCTGCGCCTCTTTATACCTTTGTAGTCCAAGACCGCCTTCACTTTCTGTTGGACCTGCACCCAGATTATAATATCTTGCCCTTTCCTTAAAAGCCTTATTAGAAATATTCTGATCAATAAACGAAGGAATTCCATGTTCATAAGCCAGACCATCGGATCCCATTAATAGCGCAAAAATTTTTCCGTTATATTCAATATTAAACTGTGCACTGTGTATTATTCCTTCAATCTCAGCATAATGCATAATCCCCATACCTGTGTCCAGCAATTTTATGAGTGCTTCCTTATTCAGGTTAAGCAGATACATTGGGACATAGTTGTATCCATATTTAGCCTTCCTGGTCACTCGGGTGTCATCCATCAATTCAATCAAACGATCTAAAACTTCCAACGACCTTGTTGACTTAAAAACGGCTCCAGCCTTTCTTGCTTTTTTAGCATTTTGTTTAAAACCAAAACTATACTTAACCCTTTCAGTAAAGTCTGAATAGATCACCACATATTCCTTTGCGAGCGTGTGAAAATAATTTGGTATCTCCAGAAGCTCATGAATCGTTTGTTCAAATGGGCGAACATGAATTCTGGCATACCCATTTTTCAGCGAAAAATGGTGCAATGCGGACAGACACTCAGTAAAAATATAAGGATCCCACTTTATTAAACCTGGGCCTGAGGTAAAGTATAAATGTTTTCCTTTAACACGGCCCAGGTTGATCACTAAGCCTGCTATTTTTCCAACCAAATGTCCATTCCGCACAAAATGTAAATAGATGTCAGTACTAAAGTCATTGGTCAACGAACTCACCCACTGCCAGGTATTAAACAACCCAACATTAAATGCATCCATATCGATTCGCCACAAATTTTTATCAACGACCTGAACTACCAATTCGGAACTTCTCATAGAATCAACTAAATAAGATGTAAATTCAACATCTCCCCATCAAAATTACAATTTGAAAACATAGCATCCCGCCACATTCCACTAACTACGCCAAGAAGTTGATTAATCAAGGAGAAATTTCAACTAAACAATATTTTGGAGTGCATCTCACACCCGCTTCAAACAGAAAAAGCAAGAAAGGCATCTGAGTTATTGTTTAACTCAAATGCCTTTCTTCGTATTTTCAAATAAAAGCGTGTGCTACTTGGGTAGTTTTATTCTATAATCAACATCCACCTTGCCAACAGTAACGGCATTCAATTTGCCTTTTATGAGACGTCGGCGTAGCGGTGACAGGTAATCGACAAACAATTTGCCTTCGATGTGATCATATTCGTGTTGAACAATGCGGGCAGCAAACCCTTCATAAACCTCATCATGCGGCTCAAAATTTTCATCCAGGTATTGGATACGTATGCGATCGGGACGGGATACTTCCTCGCGAATGCCGGGCAGACTCAGACAACCTTCTGATTCCAAAACCTTAGAACTGCTGCTTTCCACAATTTCAGCATTGATAAAGGTTTTTTTGAAAGCCTTTAATTCGGGAAAATCATCCGACAGACTATTGCCGTCGATAACAAACAAGCGAATGGAAAGTCCAATTTGCGGAGCAGCTAATCCAACACCATCAGAATGGTACATGGTTTCCCACATATTGGTGAGCAACTCTGCAAAATTTTCATAATCGGGGTTAATCTCCGCGGCTACTTTTCGCAAAACGGGATGACCATATACATAAACAGGCAAAATCATGATAAAAAAATCTTTAAAATTCTAAATAGCTCAGCTTCAACGCCCATAACTCCTCGACTCTAAATAGGATTGTAAAATAATGGTAGCACTTATTTTATCAATCATCGCCTTGTCCCGGCGGGCCTTTTTCCCTAATCCCCCATCAATCATTGCTTGAAATGCCAATTGACTGGTATAGCGTTCGTCCACCCATTCAACAGTTATATGCGGGAACTTGTTCTTCAAACTTTGTACAAAGGGTCGGATGTAGGCCATGGATTCGGAATCGTCGCCGGTACTTTGCCGGGCATAACCCACCACAAACAAGTCCACCTCCTCGCTCTCCATATACTTAAGCAAATAGGGCAGCACCTCATGTATCACCAGAGTTGTCAAGCCATTGGCAATGATCTGTGAGGGATCTGTTACTGCAATCCCCACACGCTTTTTGCCCACATCAAAGGCGACTATTCTTCCCACTCGGTTTTATTTTATTCGACTGATTTTTCACCAACCAGTCGGCAAAATTAATTAAAATAATTGAATTGGGCATTGTGGCTCAAAAGCTCGGAGCAACCACCAAAGAAAAACTTTTATCCATTAAACAACTAAAGATCACATTAAAATTCTTTGGTGAAGTTAGGTTAGCAAAGAAAAAAGGGACTGCCCCTTTTAAATGGCAGTCCCTAATATCAAAAACAGAAAATACGCTTATTTCACCGCAGCCTGAGCAGCAGCCAGACGAGCAATAGGCACCCTGTATGGAGAGCAACTTACGTAGTCCATTCCCACAGTGTGACAGAACTCAACAGAAGAAGGTTCTCCTCCGTGCTCTCCACAAATACCTACTTTAAGGTCTGATTTAACTGAGCGCCCCTTCTGGGTACCCATGTGTACAAGCTGGCCTACACCTTCTTGATCCAATACCTGGAAAGGATCATGCTTCAGAATTCCTTTATCCATATAAATGGGAAGGAATGTGCCGGCATCATCACGCGAATAACCGAAAGTCATTTGCGTCAAGTCATTGGTTCCAAAAGAAAAGAAATCGGCCTCTACAGCAATCAAATCGGCGGTTAGTGCAGCGCGAGGAATTTCAATCATGGTACCTACCAGATAGTCGATTTTATCGCCACGCTCCTTGAACACAGTTTCAGCGGTGGCGCGAATAATGTCCGCCTGCAATTTAAATTCTTTCAGCGTACCAATCAATGGCACCATGATTTCGGGACGGGCATCAACGCCTTTGGCTTTAAGATTCAAGGCAGCCTCAATAATGGCACGTGCCTGCATTTCAGTAATTTCAGGATAGGTATTCCCCAAACGGCAACCACGGTGTCCCAACATAGGGTTGAACTCTTCCAGAGAATCTACCTTAGCTTTTATCACATCAACGCTCACCCCCATCTCCAGAGCCAACTCTTTTTGAGTGGCCAATTGGTGAGGCACAAACTCATGCAATGGTGGATCTAGCAGTCGCACCGTCACACCATAGCCAGCCATGGCTTCAAAAATACCTTCAAAATCTTCACGCTGATATGGCAATAATTTAGCCAACGCACGCTTGCGCCCCTCCGTACTTGAGGCTAAAATCATTTCGCGCATGGCCTTAATACGGGCACCTTCGAAAAACATATGCTCAGTCCGGCATAGTCCGATTCCTTTGGCGCCAAAATCACGGGCCACCTGAGCATCTTTGGGTGAATCAGCATTGGTACGGACAGTCATTTTGGTAAATTTCTCGGCCAAGTCCATTATCAATCCAAAATCACCACTCATTTCAGGTTTGCGGGTTTGCACCTTACCTTCATAGACTTCTCCACTGGTACCGTTCAATGAAATCCAGGCGCCTTCCTCGTAAACTTTTCCGTCAATCGTAAGCGTACGGGTTTTGTAGTCAATTTTCAAGGCTCCCGCGCCCGACACACAACACTTACCCATTCCGCGTGCTACAACAGCAGCGTGGGAGGTCATACCACCTCTGGCCGTTAAAATACCTCGGGCAATGTTCATGCCTTCCAAATCTTCGGGAGATGTTTCTATGCGAACAAGAATGCTGTGCTCAAATTTGGCCGCTTCATCGGCAAAAAATACAATTTGTCCGGTAGCAGCCCCAGGAGAAGCTGGCAATCCTTTGGCCAACACATTGGCCGAACGGATGGCAACCGTATCAAAAACAGGGTGCAATAATTCGTCCAGTTTTATGGCTTCTAGACGCAACAAGGCTGTTTTATCATCTATCTTTTTATCGCGTAACAAATCCATGGCTATTTTTACCATAGCCGCACCCGTACGCTTTCCATTTCTGGTTTGCAGTATCCAAAGCTTGCCTGATTGGATTGTAAATTCCATATCCTGCATATCTTTATAGTGGTCTTCCAATTTTTGCTGAACCACATTGAGTTCCTTATATAGCTCAGGCATGGTTTCTTCCAGCGAAGGAAATTTGGCTTTACGATCTTCCTCAGATACACTTTGAAGACTCGCCCAACGACGGCTTCCTTCAAGGGTGATTTCCTGGGGCGTCCGTGTTCCGGCCACCACGTCTTCACCCTGGGCATTGATCAGGTATTCACCATTAAACACATCTTCACCAGTTGCTGCATCGCGTGTAAACGCAACACCTGTGGCAGATGTATTACCCATATTTCCGAAAACCATGGACTGTACATTCACAGCAGTTCCCCATTCATCAGGGATGTTGTTCAATCGGCGGTAATAGTTGGCACGAGGATTGGTCCAGCTGTCGAACACGGCCATAACTGCGCCCCATAACTGCTCCCAGGCTGAAGCAGGAAAATCACGACCAGTCTGATCTTTCACCGCTTTCTTAAATTTCACTACCAATTCTCTCAAATCATCAACAGTCAACTCAGTGTCGAGCTCAACACCCTTGGCCTCCTTCATCTCATCCATGATTAACTCAAAGGGGTCGATGGCTTCTTTGGACTCAGGTTTCATACCTAACACCACATCACCATACATTTGCACAAAGCGGCGATACGAATCCCAGGCAAACCATTCGTTACCCGATTTGATAGCGATACCTTTCACGGCATCATCATTCAATCCCAAGTTAAGGATGGTGTCCATCATACCAGGCATTGAAGCTCTGGCACCTGAACGTACCGAAACCAACAAAGGGTTATTGGAATCACCAAATTTGGTATCTGTCAGTTTTTCAATATTGGAAATAGCTGCTTCAACTTCAGCTTTCAAAAGCTCTACTACTTTTTCTTGTCCCAATTGATTGTACTCAGTACAGACCTCTGTAGTAATTGTAAATCCCGGAGGCACAGGCACTCCAATAAGATTCATCTCAGCCAGGTTGGCTCCTTTTCCTCCAAGCAGATTTTTCATATCTGCTTTTCCTTCGGCTTTACCGTTCCCGAAGGTATAAACACGCTTTTTGCTCATAACTGTTTCTCTGTTTTTGAATTATCGAGTTAATAATATCGTCTACATACAAATAAACTGATTTTTTTTCGTTTTTTAACTATCCAAAGCACATCACTTTTCTTTATTTAATGTTACCATCAGGACAACAACACCAATAAAAACAACAGAAATACAGCCTATGCTAACAAAACACAAATTTTACTAAAAAATACAGTGATATGAATTAAATCCAAAAAAAAGACGGGCATTTTCAGCCAGTCTCTTTTTAATCCAATAGGACAGCATCTTGAACAACACTGCCTTCATAAACATCTATTATCAGGGTACAAAGCCCCTCCTGAATTTAATTAACAGGATACTTATTGATATACTCTTTCGCCTTCATCAGGAAATCTACATACTGAGCGCGTTGGTAAGCATGTGGTTCCTTAAGTCTTTCTTTTGACAACTTGCCTTTAAAGTCACTTAATGATTGATAGCCTTTTTGCTGCATCCAACCGTTGATTTCATCCAACATGCGGGAAATAACGTGAGTGCCATTTTTATAAATGGTACTCACCACCTGAACCGCATCGGCACCTGCCAGGAGTGCTGCAACAATATCTTTCCCATCCAGAAAGCCGGTATTGGCACACAGTGATCCCTTAACTTGTCGGGATAACAACCCCATGTAGCGCAGCGAAAGTCGGTTATCGCCATCCTGACTTAAATTGTAGGGCATTTCAAGGGTTTCATCCCAAATATTAATATCTGGCTGAAACAGCCTGTTAAACAGCACAAAACCAGAAGCACCGGCGCCATCCAACTTTTTAATGAACGACAAGGGATTGGTATAATAGGGACTTAATTTTACAGAGACCGGAATTTTAACCTTTGCGATGACTCTTTTTAAAATCTCCACCTGTTCATCTTCTATACTCCCGGGCGTTTGTTGTGCATCTGTTATGGTTGAATAGAAGTTAAGCTCAAGGGCATCAATGCCTGTACCAGCCAAATGCTGTGCGTATTCATCCCAACTCTCTTTGTAAAGGCAGTTAAGACTAGCTATTACAGGAATGAACAGTGCTTCTTTAAGCGCCTTAAGTGCCATCAAGTGGGCTTTGGGCCCAGAGTGCTTGATGTCGGGAAACAGATTGATCATTTCCGCATGTCGGTCGTCATACTCATGCATGTCGTCGTGCATCTGAGCCGCTTCCAAATGCAGTTGCTCCTCAAACAAGGATTTATAAACGATGGCTGAAACACCAGCTTCCTGCAGCTCCAATGCCTTCTTCACATCTGTTGAGAGGTTTGAAGCACCGGCAATAATTGGGTTTTTCAACCTCAGTCCAAGGTAGTTAATTGAAAGGTCCATATACAGTTATTTTAATGGTTACAAATCTCAACTTACGAATAAAGAATTGAAATTGAAAATTTCTTTGACAGATGGCAGTGATTAAAGTTCACATAACCCTGACAGATAATTGAGAGAATTATTTAGGTAAGTGGAATGACTTCTTTGGACCAATTAGAAATAACGGTATATTGCCCTCGAAATTAAATCTGTCAGAAATATCCAACCAGCCACTACTCCATTCCTTCTTGGTCAGGATAAAAAAGCACGGCCTGCTTGTTTCAGGCCAATACAACCACTTAAAAAAGCAGGTAAAATGCAAGGCCTCTTGGTATGGCAATAAATACGGCGGTTTTTATGCCTGTCCAGACCGGCTAAACGCGCAATCCATAGTCTATTCCTTTGGAATTGGGAGGGACATTTCTTTTGATGAGGCCATGATCGATCGCCATCAATGCCAGGTCTTTGGCTTTGACCCTACGCCTAACTCAATCACCTGAATAATGGAAACCCCTGCCCCTTAAATATTCCATTTTTTCCCATACGGATTGGGAAACAAAGACAGCGTTGAACAACTCTTTTTGCCCAAAAACCCCAATAAAATCTCAGGCAGCCTTGTGGATCAAAGCAACGTTTCCACTACACACACGGTGCCGGTTGAAATTAAAACACTCAACACTCTTTCAGCCAATCTGGGGCATGCTTGCATTGATGTATTAATAATGGATATTGAAGGTTCTGAACATGAAGTCATCGACTCCATTATCAACAGCCAGCTGACCATTCATCAATTGCTTATCGAGTTTCACGATCGCCTGTTCGATGAGGGCTATTTAAAAACCCAAAATGCCATTAAAAAATTAAACAAGGCCGGATACAAAGTTTTTGCCGTATCAGACTGTCACCGGGAAGTTTCATTTATTAAAACACATAACATTTGACAATACTGGAGACTAAAAGGTTTAGGCGCGCATCAATTATAGTTCTAGGCTTTCTCCCCTACAACCACGCCATATTCTTTATCGGTTGAATAAACTATTTTGAACCCAGCCTCAGCGACCTCCTTATCAGCGGTTCCTTGTGGAAAGTAGTGGCCAAATTCACGAAAGATGATATCACCATGTTCCACCTTTTCCTTTTTAAAGAGTTGGGACATTTTGTTACCAATTCGGTAAACGCGCTCCAAATTTAACCTGCAAAACCTGTAAGGCCAATAGGATACCAATATCCTGCCATTGGGATTTAATAGTGCAAGCCCATCCTTAAGAAGCTTCACCCGCTTCTCAGTTCCGCGAATATGGTTATAGGCTCCCCAGCCTATAATTACAGCGTCGTATAGTCGATCTGATTCAGGAAAAGCATCCGGCTTAACCGGAAGAATGGATATAGGCATTCCTTCATTTTTAAAAAATAAATTTCCATATTCACGGAGGTTTTGGTTGTATTCATAGGGATGAACCTCATACCCCATTTTATGCAAATAGTAAGCCTCTCGTCCCCCACCTACAGCAATAATCAGAATTGTTCTGACCTCTGAAAAACATTTCTCCACAACTTCCTCTTCCCAGTTAAAGATCTTTCTGTTATGCTCATCCGTAAAGTATTTCTTCGACTGATTATATCTCAATTCATCAATCTTCTGTAGATCTTTTCTGTTGAAAAAACTAATCAGAAAACCAATTATTACACTATGGCTAAAAGAATACAATCTCCGTGGCCAGACCCTATTCTCAAACAAAAAATAAAAGAAATTATTAAGGTGAAAATACATCAGTGCCATATACAATTCGTTTTTTAATTAAAAATTATCAAGCAAATAAAGAACAATAAACGGAATGCAAAAATAAAATACATGAATCCATATTTATTTTTGACGTAGGTGGATTTTTTTTACTGAATAAGAAAACTCTTTTTAGGTGCATCACCAGTTTTATCACCTGTTTAGGCCGTATAACCCCCTGGCAACTTCGGCTCAGCTCCACAGGTTTTCAACTGTCAATGCTGCATGATGAAAAAACATCACCCAAGCTCGGCGAAGTTTTTAACTTCGTCGCATCTTCTCAGACATTTTCAACTGCCATTATTGTAATAAAAAAGGGGTGATCTCAACAGACCACCCCTTTTTTATCACTCCAAAATGGTTGCTACTCAACCACTTTGTAATCTATCTCAGCCAAACGCTTGTAAGTACTGTAACGCCACTTGGCATTGGTTTCTGCAGCTACAAACAACTCCTTGGCCGCTTCAGGGAAGGCTTTCATCAATGAGGTATAGCGCACCTCGCCTTTCAGGAAGCTTTGGAACATGCTCCAATCGGGCTCCTTGGAATCCAATACAAATGGATTCTTGCCTTCCTGCTCCAACATTGGGTTGTAGCGGAACAAAGACCAGTAGCCAGCTTCAACCGCCAGTTTGGTTTCGTTCTGAGCACCACCCATACCACCACGCAGACCGTGGTTGATACATGGCGAGTAAGCAATGATCAAAGATGGACCAGGATAAGCTTCAGCCTCTTTCAATGCCTTGAAATACTGAGCCTGGTTGGCGCCCATACCCACCTGAGCCACATAAACGTAACCATAAGTGGTGGCCATCAGACCAAGGTCTTTCTTACGAATGCGCTTACCCGAGGCAGCAAACTTAGCTACAGCACCAACAGGAGTTGATTTGGAGGCCTGACCTCCGGTATTGGAGTACACTTCGGTATCCATCACCAAAATATTCACATCCTTACCACTGGCAATAACGTGATCCAGACCACCAAAACCGATGTCATAAGCCCATCCGTCACCACCAAAGATCCAGACGGATTTCTTCACCAGATAGTCTTTCAGCTCTGTGATAACCTGAGTCACTTCATGTTTCTCAGTCTCCAGCGCTTTCAAAACAGCATTGGATACTTCGCGGGTCTTGTTACCATCTTCTTTGGCGGCTATCCATGCTTCAAAAGCTACTTTGGTTGCAGGTGCCACTTCATTCATAGCAGCCTTCATGCGCAGTTCAATACGCTCACGCATTTTTTCAATGGCTGTGGCCATACCCATACCGTACTCGGCGTTGTCTTCAAACAAAGAGTTGGCCCAAGCCGGACCGCGACCGTTTTTATCGGTGCAGTAAGGTGTTGCCGGAGCAGATCCGCCGTAAATGGAAGAACAACCGGTAGCGTTGGCCACCATCATCCGGTCGCCAAACAGCTGCGTAATCAACTTAATGTAAGGTGTTTCTCCACAACCGGCGCAAGCGCCTGAGAACTCAAACAAAGGCTGAGCAAACTGCGAAGCTTTTACATTAAGCGTTTTATCCTGAATGGTATCCTTAATCGTAACTTTTTCGGCCATGTAATCCCAGCGGTCGGTCTGCTCCATCTGACTGTCAAGCGACTTCATAACAAGCGCTTTGGTCTTTGAAGGACAAACTTCGGCACAGTTACCACAACCGGTACAGTCCAATACACTCACCTGAATGCGGTACTGCAGACCATCAAAGCCTTTACCATTTGGCTTAAGGGTTGCAGTTCCTTCAGGGGCACCAGCTAATTCTCTTTCATCCAATAAGAAGGGACGAATAGCAGCATGGGGACAAACATAAGAACACTGGTTACACTGAATACAGTTTTC
>DHVH01000157.1 GCA_002412555.1 Marinilabiliaceae bacterium UBA5213
AGATTTCTTTTGAACCCTACCTCGACGGAGATGTGGAAAATGAGGACTCCAACTACGACGAGAAATTCTGGAACATTCTGGCAACGGGCAGCACCATTAACAATGCTTATTTAGTGTCCCAGACAAAAAAGCTGGACTTCAGGGTTGCGTTTGCGATGAATTGGGAAATCAACACCCAGAACACACACATCACATCTTCGCATAACCAAGTGTGGGCAGGTATCAGAATTGAAGCTAAAGCATCAGAGAACGAAACCATTCAATTCGACAAGTTTGTAGGGGTTACCAGCACCCTCAATTACCCGGCTGACCAGCTCATTAGAAAAGCGGAGGAGAAAGCATTAATGGCCCGCACAGCAGGGTTTGACAAGATGCTTGCTGCCCATATTGAGCGCTGGAACAACATTTGGCTGCATAGTGATATTAAGATTGAGGGGGACGTGTCGGCGCAACAAGCCATTCGCTTCAATATTTTTCAGCTGAATCAAACTTATACGGGCGATGATGAACGCTTAAATGTTGGTCCAAAGGGCTTTACAGGTGAAAAGTACGGCGGAACCACTTATTGGGATACCGAAGCTTATTGTATTCCGTTCTTTCTGGCCACTGCCCCTTCGCATGTCACCCGAAATCTGCTGATCTACCGTTATAAGCACCTGCAAAAGGCCATTGAAAATGCTGAAAAACTGGGCTTTAACAGCGGTGCTGCGCTCTACCCCATGGTTACCATCAATGGAGAAGAGTGCCACAACGAATGGGAAATTACCTTTGAAGAGATTCACCGTAACGGCGCCATCGCTTTTGCCATTTACAATTACATTCGCCACACCGGCGACGAAAAATATCTGGAAGAGTATGGCCTTGAAGTCTTGATTGCCATTTCCAGGTTTTGGGCGCAAAGAGCAACCTGGTCTGCCGACAAACAAAAATTCGTTATTCTGGGTGTTACCGGCCCCAATGAATATGAGAACAACATCAACAACAACTGGTACACCAACAAAATGGCACAATGGTGCCTCAAATACACCACTGAGTCACTTAAAAAACTAAAAGCCTCCAATGCGTCTCGTTTCAGTGCCATCGTGACCAAGACGAACTTCGACTTTGATTATGAAGTGGGACAATGGCATGAAATCAGTTCCAAACTGCATTTCCCTTTCAATGAAGAACTGAAGGTATTTATGCAGCAGGATGGCTTTATGGATAAGGAGCAAAAAATGGCGACGGATTTACCCGCTAACGAACGCCCCATTAACCAACATTGGTCATGGGACCGCATTTTGCGTTCTTGCTTTATTAAGCAGGCCGATACCCTTCAGGGCCTTTACGTTTTTGAAGAAGAGTACGATACAGAAACCATACGCCGCAACTTCGATTTTTATGAACCCCGTACGGTCCACGAGTCGTCTCTATCCCCCTGCGTACACGCCATTCTGGCTTCCCGCATCGGGAATCTGGACAAGGCTTACGAGATGTATCTGCGGACCAGTCGCCTCGATTTGGACGATTATAACAACGAAGTACACGAAGGCCTGCACATCACCAGTATGGCGGGCACTTGGATGTCGATTGTAGAAGGTTTTGGCGGTAAACGAGTGACCAATGGAGAACTAAGTATCAACCCTATCATTCCGCAACAATGGGAGTCCTATGCCTTTCGCATTACCTTTAAGGGCAATGACCTTGAAATAAAAGTCTCTCAAAAAGAAGTAAACATTATTTCACATGCTAAAAATAAGGCTACCCTATTTGTTTATAATGAGCAAATATCAGTAGAGCCGAATGCATCAACCAGTGTCAAACTTAAATCGGAATACAATGCTTAGAAAAAACGCTACAAGTCTGGTTTTAACTGTCTTGCTATTGACTTTTGGCACCCAATTATGGGCCCAAAAGGTAGAGCGCATTGAGCCTGCTTCCTGGTGGATTGGCTTCAACAACCCCACCGTACAGGTATTGGTCTATGGCGAAAACATAGCTTCCCTGCGTCCCTCTGTCGATTACGCCGGGGTAAGTTTAGCGCGCATCATTGCTGTGGAAAATCCCAATTACCTTTTTCTGGACTTGAAAGTTGATAAAAATGCCCAACCGGGAAAAGTTAAAATACAGTTTTTTCAGGGTAAAAGGGAGCGGACTTCTGCTACTCTTGAACTTTTTGAGCGCGAAGAGAACTCGGCCAACCGGGAAGGATTTAATCAGAGCGATGCCATTTATTTGATTATGCCCGACAGGTTTGCCAATGGCAATCCCGACAATGATGAAATTCCCGGAATGCTTGAGAAACCTGATCGCTCTGAGCCTTACGGTCGTCATGGCGGCGATCTCCAGGGCATACATAACCGCCTGGATTTCATTGCCGATATGGGTTTTACCTCCATCTGGCTCAACCCGGTACTTGAGAACGATCAGCCCCGGTCCTCTTACCATGGCTATGCCATCACTGATTTTTATCAGGTGGACCGGCGTCTGGGAACCAACGAGGAGTACAAAGCGCTCGTTGATGCCGGTCGCAAAAAGGGCCTGAAAATGATCATGGATATGGTTTTCAACCATTGCGGCAGCATGCATTGGTGGATGAAAGATTTGCCAACGCACGACTGGATCCATCAATATCCTGAATTCACCAGAAGCAATTACCGCCTGAGTACCGTTTCGGATCCATATGCCTCAAAAGCTGATTTCAATCTGACTACACAAGGCTGGTTTGATACCACTATGCCGGATATGAACCTGGGCAACGAACTGGTGAAAAATTACCTGATTCAAAACAGTATCTGGTGGATTGAATATGTGGGACTGCAAGGTATTCGTATGGACACCTATCCTTATCCCGACAAAGACGCCATGGCCGAATGGATTCTGAGAGTGAAAGCAGAATACCCCGACTTTTCTATTGTGGGCGAATCATGGATTTCTGAACCCTCCAAACTGGTTTACTGGCAAAAAGATTTTCCCAACCAGGATGGTTATAACTCACAAATGAAATACCTGATGGACTTTCCCATAGCTGAAGCGTTGGGAAGTGCCCTGAACGAAGGTGATGGCTGGGGCAGTGGACTGCAAAAGCTCTATGATGTGTTGGCCGACGATCATCTGTATCGCTACCCAAAACATTTGATCGTCTTCGCCGAGAACCACGATCTGGGCAGAATGGCTCACTTTTACAACAGTGATAACAACAAAATGAAAATGGCCATTGCCTTTTTGGGTACCGTAAGAGGCCTTCCTCAGTGGTACTATGGCAGTGAGTTGGTAATGACCGGCGACGGTGGTGCATCCCATGGCGCCATTCGCCAAAACTATCCAGGTGGATGGCCCGGCGATGAAATAGATGCCTTTACACCTGAAGGAAGAACTGAAGTGCAAAACGAGGTGTTCGACTACCTCTCCCAAGTGATGAACTACCGCAAAACAAGCGAAGTGCTGCACCATGGTAACACCTTGCATTTTCTTCCACAGAATGAAATATATGTCTATTTCAGATACCTGGACGATCAGGCCATTATGGTGATGATGAACAACAATGCAGACAAGGATACTGAAGTGAATATGTCAAGATTTTCAGAAATCCTGAAAAATTTCACAGGCGGTACAGAAGTTATTTCTGGACAAACTTACAAAGGTCTGACAAGTATCTCTGTGCCGGCAAAATCCGCCTTAATCATTGAACTTAAATAACATAGCACAATTAGAACCACCAACCAATTACTTGGTTGGTGGTCACCTGCTTCCTGTGAGAACGGTTGAAACTTAATGACCAAAAAAAGTTCACACCCTTTTAATATGGATACCACGTGGGAATTATCTAATTTCGGGGTTACAATAATTGATAATGCGCAAGCGTTTATTTGTTATGAAAACCCTTTTAAAGTATAGAAATATGAGCCCAATTGCCACGTGGAAATCCAGGTTTTTAATTCCCCTGTATTTATTTTCAATTTCCCTGGTGGCCCTTGCTGGGTCACCTGTGGAAATTGAAAATAATACTTATCTCGAAAGATATTTCCAAAGTTCGGAACATCTCACGCTTAAGACCAGTGATGGCTTTATACGGATCCAAACCACCAGCAGCAACACCATCCTTTTGTCTTATGCCAAAGATTCCATTTTTATTAAATCCAGCGATGCGGTGCTTGCTAAACCGGAAGTAAGCAATATCATTATTAGAAACACAACAGAATCATTGGATGTAAGAATGGGAGAATCCTACCTTACCATCACAAAATCTCCGCTAGAAATAAAAATTCGCACCGGCATCAACAACCAGGAAGAAGTTATACTCACCGGTCCATTCAATGCGAATAACCGCACAGGGATTAGTCTTAGGTTGGACAGCCGAGAAAAAATCATAGGAGGAGGCGCCAGAGCCATTGACATGAATAGGCGTGGCAAGAAACTGCAGTTGAGCAATTCCGCCAACTGGGGGTATGAGTGGGGCGCAGAACAGCTCAATTATTCACTGCCCATTTTCTACTCTTCCAAAAAGTACATGTTGTTTTATGATGCGCCGCAAAGAGCGATTGCGGACATAGGCAGCACCATGCGTAATAGGTTTAGAATTGACTCAAAAGAAAAGGCCTTCAACATTTATGTAATGACGGGAACCGATTACCGGTCCCTTCTGGCGGCCTATACTAAACTTACCGGAACGCAACCTCTGCCCCCTCTTTGGGCGCTGGGAAATCTGCAGAGCCGCTTCGGCTACCAATCGCAACAACAGGCAACCAATGTGGTCGACTCCATGATCCAGGCTAAATTTCCCTTGGATGCCCTTTTTCTTGATTTATACTGGTTTGGAAAAGGCACTGGCGATTTTAGAATGGGTAACCTAAGCTGGGAAGAAGAAAACTGGCCAACGCCCAAAGCCATGGTAAATAATTTCAAAAGCAAAGGTGTTAAGACGGTACTTATATCCGAGCCGTATTTCCTGACCGGGTCCCAAAATTACAAGGAAGCAGCTCAAAACGGCTATTTTGGTAAGGACAGCCTGGGTCGCCCTTATGTGATCAAGGATTTTTGGTTTGGTGCGGCCTCGATCATCGATGTTTTTAACCCTCAGGCTGCTGAATGGTTTTGGCAAAAACACCTGCCCCTGATAGAGCAAGGCATTGAAGGTTGGTGGAGCGACCTGGGAGAACCTGAAAGAAACCCTGAAGGCATTCATTACCAGATGGGTTCTGCGGATAAGGTGCACAATATTTATGGTCATTACTGGAGTAAAATGCTCAGTGAAAAATACAAAAAACTATACCCTAAAAAACGATTGTTTAACCTAACCAAAGCTGGCTATGCTGGCACCCAGCGCTACTCCGTGTTCCCTTATTCGGGCACGGTTAAACGCAGCTGGAGCGGTTTAAAAGCCCAGCTACCCATTATGCTCACCATGTCTATGTCGGGTATACCGTATATGCATTCCGATATAGGTGGTTTTGCTGATGGAGATAAAGATGAAGAACTTTATACAAGATGGGTTCAGTTGGGTGCTTTTTCGCCCATTTTCCGTCCGCACGGCGAGACACATCCTTCTGAACCCATTTATTATAGTCAGGAAACCCAAAAGATAGTACGCAAATTTATCGAACTCCGCTACGAATTAATGCCCTACATTTATACACTGGCCTACCAGCAAACGGTTCATGGGCGACCTTTAGCCAGGCCAATGATGTACGAACAGGCGGATGACTATTTGATGGATATTTTCGATATGTTTTACTGGGGCGATAACATGTTGGTTGCCCCCGTTTTAGAACCAGGCCAAACTTCACGCAGAGTGAGTCTGCCTATAGGCAACTGGATACACTATTTCAGCAATGAAGCCTATGCCGGAGGGCGTACCATTGAAGTCAGCTCCCCCTTAAGTGAGATGCCTGTATTTGTTAAAGCCGGAAGTTTTATTCCCACAGTTAAACCTGTGCCCACACTCGACCAATTCAACACAGACAACCTAACTATTGCTTATTACCACCACCCGGAAGTCACCTCTTCTACCAGTGAACTGTACCTTGATTGTGGTGTAAATGCCAAAGCATTAGAAGAAGGTGCCTTTCAGCTATTCACCTTCAAAGCACAAAACTCAGAAAGGGACCTCAGTATTGACATTTCGCATAACAATGGGGTGTATTTGTTGCGCCCAGGTCGACGAAACATCGAAATGTTGATAAAAAACAGCACCCGTCCCGAAAACGTTCGGGTGGATGGCAGGAATGTGGACTTCCGTTATCACCCCAGAGAAAAGCACATCCAATTTCAGTTTACAATGGGATCTGATCCCGTCAATATAAGAATCAAATAAATTAACAAAGAAGAAACAGGAATGAAACGAACATGATTGCGGAAAAGCACAAACACGCATGAATATAGCCATCATGGAGTTCCATACGACAACTAAACAACAAATTAAATACGTATGAAAAAATTAAAATCCCCCCTATTGCTGTTGATGATGATGCTGGCCTTTATGGCTTGCCAAACCCAACCCAAAAACACCGGTCAAAGCTCAGACGCTGACACCATTAGTCTGGCTCCGGTAACTGAATGGATGCAGGATGCCGTGATTTATGAAGTCAATGTACGGCAATACACCACCGAAGGCACTTTTGAGGCCTTTGCTCAACATCTACCTCGTCTGCAAGAGCTGGGCGTGGATATTCTGTGGTTTATGCCCATCCATCCCATTGGAGAGGAAAAACGAAAAGGAACTTTGGGGTCTTATTACTCCATCAAAGATTACAAAGCCGTCAATCCCGAATTTGGCACCATGGAAGATTTCCAGTCGGTCGTTAGCCAGGCCCACGCTTTGGGCATGACCGTTATTCTGGATTGGGTGGCCAATCACACCGCATGGGATCACCATTGGATTTCAAATAATCCTGAATGGTACGAAAAAGATTCCACTGGAAATATGTTTGGCCCCTTCGATTGGAGCGATGTAGCACAATTGGATTACGACAACCACGAAATGCGTGCCGCCATGATCAACGCCCTTGAATTTTGGGTGCGTGAGGCCAACATCGACGGTTACCGCTGCGACGTGGCAGGCATGGTGCCGGTCGACTTTTGGGAAACGGCCACAGAGGCGCTTTTAGCACTTAAACCCGTCTTTATGCTGGCAGAAGATGAGAGCGAAACAGCTCTGATGCACAAAGCTTTCAACGCCAACTACGGCTGGGCCTTCCACCACCATTTAAACAACATTGCCAAAGGAGAGGAAAATGTCACGCACGCCGTTGCCTATTTTGAAAAAGTGTACAGCACCTATCCTTATGGCGCATGGCCCATGCAGTTCACCACCAACCACGACGAAAACAGTTGGAATGGCACCGTATTCGACCGGATGGGAGATGCCTACCCCACCATGGCTGCATTGACTTTTGTGGTAGAGGGAATGCCCTTGATTTACACAGGTCAGGAAGCAGGCTTGAGTAAAATGCTGGAATTTTTTGAAAAGGACGAAGTGGATTGGAGTGACCTTTCCATGACCGCCTTCTACCAATCACTCATTGGCCTTAAAAAGGCCAATAAAGCCCTGTGGAATGGCGCCGCAGGTGCCCCTATGGAAATAATGACCACCAACGAAGCCGAAAAAGTGCTTTTGTTTAAACGTCAAAAGGACAACAATACGGTAGTGGCCCTATTCAACCTTTCCGATGAAGCAGTGTCTGTAACTGCCGAAACAGGCATAGAAGGCGAATTCGCTGACTATTTTTCCAATGAAACTGTAACTTTTCCATTGATAGAGATGGAACTAGCTGCCTGGGAATACAGGGTGATTACCATTAATCAATAGTCGTACAACCCTAGAGTAATCGAGTAGGAGAAAACCAAAGTAGGTTTTTCTCCTACTTTGGTTTTCTGGCCTCTCCCATCCACCCCTAGGGAACACGTATGATTAAGTCATTCCTAAAGTTGACGCAGATAATCAAACTTTGCTGGTTTGTGGAAGCGTTAGCTTACCTGGAGAATTTCCATATTTGCACCATTACCGCCCACCATTAATGGACAATTCCCTTTCGGTACATGGCGGGTGGCATACGCGTTATTTGTTTGAAAATTCGAGAAAAATGGAAGCGGTCGGCAAAGCCACACTTAACAGCAATCTGGTCTATGGAAAAATCAGAGTGGTGCAATAGTATGCAGGCCTCTTCTATGCGCTTTTTTTTTACATACCGTTGGGGTGAGAAACCAATTTCTCCAGCGAAGAGACGAGTGAAAGCATTGGTAGCCATGCTGGCTTTTTCAGCTAACACATGGTTACTTAAGTCAGTGTTAAGGTTCTTTTCAATATGACTCAATACACTGAGAATCCGGTAATCCTTTGAAATCAAATCCCATTTCGATTTGGGGATTTCAGCCAGGAGATCGGCAATGAGGGCTTGTACATCCAGTGAAGAGTAAAAACTAAAGCGCCGGTAATCCCTTTGCAAGTGTTCGATAATAATTTTCACCCTGCTTTCTAACGACTTGTTTAATTCAGATACAAACACCCCGGGCGGAATATGGTCGTAAGGCATGCCCAGATTGAAATGAATAAACAGGTGAGGAATACCACCATTTTTAATGAGCTCCTGCTCGTTCAATACGCCGTCAATTCGCCCCCCTTCCAGCTCGTAATCCAGGTTCGAATCCAAACTTCCCGCCAGACTGCTTTGAAATGAGGTGTTTGGGGCTATAAGAACTATACTTTCAGGGTTCAAATGGTAAACCGTGCCATCGTGCGTAATCTTGGCGCCTTGGATTTTATTGTAGTAAATACGCCAGTACGGAAAGGCCAGTTCTTTAAACTCCCATTTTTTCAACCACCAATATCTACAACACAATATTTGCAGATTATATCGGGGAAACAGTTGCAATACATCTGAAGGATCACCGGCATCCGGCTTTTTATAAAAATTCTGCTCCATTAACCTAAATGTTTAAAACAGATATAAGTTTATCAAATTTAAACATTTTTTTGCAAAACAATTAACCTCAGATTTGTATGGATCGAGAATTTAGAAGAAACTACATAAAATTTTAGCAATGGCAAACAGATTAATTGGCGCTTTACCCAAAATAGGCATCCGTCCCGTAATTGACGGTCGTGAGCGCGGTGTGCGCGAATCATTGGAAGAGCAGGTAATGGCTCTGGCCCAAAAAGCAGCCAGGTTCATTGAAGACCATGTCAGGTTCGCCAGCGGCGAACAGGTGGAGTGCGTTTTAGCCGACACCACTATTGGCGGAGTGGCCGAAGCGGCCATGTGTTCTGAAAAATTCAAAAAAGAAGGTGTGGGCGTTTCGCTAACGGTAACTTCCTGTTGGTGTTACGGCACGGAGGTAATGGATACCGATCCCCTGATTCCTAAAGCCGTATGGGGCTTTAACGGCACGGAGCGTCCGGGTGCTGTATATCTGGCAGCTGCATTGGCAGGTTA